>NZ_JAPWBR010000012.1:0-59079 GCF_041433555.1 Granulicatella sp. 20925_1_45
GCTTTAAGCAATAGGTTTTTATGTTAGTTGTGATGGTGATGACAATTGCATTGACCCGGCAAGCAGTTACATGCAACCGTGGTAGGGGCGCTAGCAGCTTTCTCTTTTAAGGCGTTCACTAATTCTTGAATATCATCTTGGCTCAAAGTGGCCTTATCAATCAGAGTATGTAATAAATTTCCATTCTGTTTATGACAAACTTGATCTAAAAGAACATCGGTCTCTTGGTCGAGTTGTGCTTTCTCAGAAATCGTTGCCGAGTAGTGGAATGGTTTCTTTCTGTCATCGATTTGAATATATCCTTTTTTGGTTAAACGGATAATGAGGGTTTTAATCGTCGAGTCACTCCATGAAAATGAGCGTTGCAATTGTTCGATAATATATCCGCTTGTGCTGTTTGGATTTGCCCATAGAACACGCATAATTTGACGCTCAGAAGGGCTCATTGGTTGAAATTCTGTCATAAATAGAACTCCTTTCTATAGGTTTAGTCTACAGTCGTCAACCGTTTTTGTCAATCGTTTTACTTGATTTTTTGAGTACACTAAATGTCGGGGGTGTGTAGTCGGAGTTACTATATTTTGTGTTTCGTAAAAAAAACAATACAAAATGTTGTTAAAATGTTGCAAAAAACTTCTAGGCTGGATATAATTAGTCTCGTGAGTTTCAAGTGAGCTAGAAATACATTTAGCTGTATTTCGAATTCAGAAATGGAGTAACTGTGAAAGTCGTTTATTTATCGCTAACTGGAAAGACAAGACAATTCGTAAAAAAATTGGACTGGGATTTTATCGAGATTTCTAAGAAAAATTCTACAGTACAAATGGAAGAACCTTATATCGTCATTACACCAACTTATGGAGATCAAGTGGCGAATTTTTTTTATGAATTTATTGATTTTGGCGAGAATCGCGCGCTATTAAAAGGGGTTGCCGGTTCAGGGAATCGCAATTTCAATACAAGCTTTTGTTCGAATGCCAGAGCGTTAGCGGCTAAATACCAAATTCCATTGCTGCATTGCTTTGAAAATCAAGGTACAGATAAAGATGTACAAATACTAATAGAAAAGGTGAGAGAGATTGGATAGTCCAAAATTAATTAACAAGACTCAAGAAGTTACATACTTCGCATTAAACAATGAGTTAAACCGTCCAGTTGATGGGAAAATTCCATTGCATAAAGATCGTGAAGCAGTTCGTGCGTTCTTCTTAGAACACGTTAACCCAAATACAGTTTTCTTCTATACATTAGATGAAAAACTCGATTATTTAATCGAACACGATTATTTAGAAGCAGAATTTTTAGGGAAATACAACCGTAAATTCGTTAAGAAATTAATGAAAGAAACGTACAAGAAAAAATTCCGTTTCCGTTCATTCATGTCTGCGTTCAAATTCTACAAACAATATGCAATGAAAACAAACGATGGTCAACGTTACTTAGAACGTTTTGAAGATCGTATTGTATTTAACGCTCTTTTCTTAGCTGATGGCGATGAGCAATTAGCACATGATTTAGCAGAAGAAATGATTACACAACGTTACCAACCAGCGACACCAACATTCTTGAATGCCGGAAGAAAACGTCGTGGGGAACTCGTTTCATGCTTCTTAATTCAAACAACAGACGACATGAACAGTATCGGTCGTACAATCAACTCAGCTCTTCAATTATCAAGAATTGGGGGAGGAGTAGGGGTAAGCTTGTCTAACGTTCGTGCAGCAGGTGACCCAATTAAGAAAATTGAGAATGCATCAAGCGGTGTTGTTCCAATTATGAAATTATTAGAAGATAGTTTCAGCTACTCAAACCAATTAGGGCAACGTAACGGTGCCGGTGCGGTTTACTTAAACGTATTCCACCCAGATATCGTATCGTTCTTATCTACGAAAAAAGAAAACGCGGACGAAAAAGTGCGTGTGAAGACATTATCACTAGGGTTAGTTGTTCCAGATAAATTCTACGAATTAATCAAAAACGACGACATTATGTACTTATTCAGCCCATACGATGTGGAACGTATTTACGGCGTACCATTCTCATATGTGGATATCACTAAAGAATATGACAACATGGTGAACAACCCTGAAATCCGTAAATCTAAATTACGTGCGCGTGATTTAGAAAACGAAATTAGTAAATTACAACAAGAATCAGGATATCCATATGTGGTGAACATCGATACAGCAAACCGTGTAAACCCAATTGATGGAAAAATCATCATGAGTAATTTATGTTCTGAAATCCTACAAGTTCAAGAGCCTTCAGTAATCAACAATGCTCAAGAATATGAACACTTAGGAACAGATATCAGCTGTAACTTAGGTTCAACAAACATCGTGAACTTAATGAAATCTCCTGACTTCGAACGTTCTGTAGATGTAGCAGTTCGTGCGTTAACATTCGTAACAGACCACTCAAGTATCGATGCTGTACCAACTGTTAAAAACGGAAACAGCAAAGCCCATACTATCGGTCTTGGAGCGATGGGATTACACACATTCTTTGCATTAAATCAAATGGAATACGGCTCACCTGAGTCTATCGAAGCGACTGATTTATACTTCAGAATGTTGAACTTCTACACATTGAAAGCAAGTAACAAAATTGCTAAAGAACGCGGTAAATCATTCGAAGGCTTCGAACGTTCTAAATACGCAACAGGTGAATACTTCGATAGCTATATTGCTGAAGATGTACAAATTCAATCTGACAAAGTGAAGAAAATCTTTGAAAAACTTCCAATTCCAACTGCAGAAGATTGGAAACAATTAAAAGAAGACGTGATGAGCGGTGGATTATATCACCAAAACCGTTTAGCAATTGCGCCAACTGGTTCAATCAGCTACGTAAACGAAACAAGTGCTTCATTACACCCAATCACTCGTTTAATTGAAGAACGTCAAGAGAAGAAGACTGGTAAGACTTATTACCCAGCTCCATTCTTATCAAACGACACTTTACCATTCTACAAATCAGCGTACGATATCGATATGCGTAAAGTAATCGATGTATACGCAGCAGCTCAAAAACATATCGACCAAGGTATGAGCTTGACATTATTCATGCGTTCAGAACTTCCTGAAGGTTTATACGAATGGAAAGAAGGACGTACAAACAAGATGACAACACGTGATTTAAATATTTTACGTAACTATGCGTGGAATAAAGGCATCAAGTCAATCTACTATGTACGTACATTTACAGAAAACAACGATGAAATCGGAAGTAATGCTTGCGAAAGCTGCAGCATTTAATGGGAATACGAAAGAAAGGACAAAAGCTCATGAGTACAAAACGATATTTTAATGAGATTCTTTCTCAAAATTCTACGCAACCCGTAGAGTACTATAAAGCGATTGACTGGAACCAAGTTGAAGACATGATCGATAAATTAACTTGGGAAAAACTAACAGAGCAATTCTGGTTAGATACACGTATTCCAGTATCAAACGACTTGGACGACTGGAGAACATTATCTCCAGAAGAAAAAGATGTAGTAGGGAAAGTATTCGGTGGATTAACATTATTAGATACGCTTCAATCAGAAGAAGGTGCAAGCTTAATGAAAGATTACGTGCGCACTCAACACGAAGAAGCGGTATGGAATAACATTCAATTCATGGAATCTGTTCACGCGAAAAGTTACTCAACAATCTTCAGTACTTTGCATACAAAAGCAGAAATCGAAGATATTTTCGAATGGACAAACAACAATGAATACTTACAATTCAAAGCAAGAAAGATTAACGAAATCTATCAAAGTAGAGATGCGTTGAAGATGAAAGTTGCCTCAACAATGCTTGAAACATTCCTATTCTACAGTGGATTCTTTACACCACTTTATTACTTAGGAAACAACAAGCTAGCGAACGTAGCTGAAATCATCAAGTTAATCATTCGTGACGAGTCAGTTCACGGAACTTATACAGGATACAAGTTCCAACAAGGCTACAACGAATTATCTGAGTCAGAACAAGAAGAAATGAAGATGTGGGTATACAACTTATGCTTGGAACTTTACCAAAACGAAGTGAAGTATACGCAATCTATTTATGACCAAGTTGGTTGGACTGAAAAAGTTAAAGTGTTTATTCGTTATAATGCGAATAAGGCGCTTCAAAACTTAGGGTTCGATCCATTGTTCCCGGATACTGCTGAAGATGTGGATCCGATTGTGATGAACGGGATTTCAACTGGGACAAGTAACCATGATTTCTTCTCGCAGGTTGGAAATGGGTACCTACTCGGTAGTGTTGAAGCAATGGATGATGAAGACTATACAAAATGGTTGTAATTTCAACTTAAACAGGTTCCTAAAAAGGAGCCTGTTTTTTTGTTGGTGAGGAGCTGTTCAAAAACACTACGTGTTATTTCGGAGATCTTCATAGTGGTGACAATAGCTACACCGGATTGAGTCTTGGGTCTCAATCCTACTGAGCTTCAAAGGGGCTCTACGAAATAAATTTCGAAGAGTCCCTAATTCACATCAGTTGTACTCGCTATTGTTACCACTATAGACTCCGAAATCTCTTCGTGTTTTTGATTACCAAATATGGTAATTTAGGAATTTGTTTGGTGGAATAATCTAATTGGTTAGTTTTCTCATCCACATTTCAACCCCTCGTAAATTGACCGGTGCTGGTATTAAGTATCGGCTCCTTATGGAGTTCGTAAAACACATCGAAACTTCGGCTACGTTCAATAATTATAAGAATAACTGTACCGCCTCAAGCCAAGGTCTTGAGGCTACCAAGCTTCAAACACTCTCTAGAAAATAAATTTTCAAGAGAGTGTAATTCACATTGGTTACGACCGTTATTCTTATGATTATTGGTATCCGAGGCTCTTTGTGTTTTACCTTAAGCAGCAGGGTGCTTAAGGAATCTGTTTGCTGAAATAATCTATTTTGGTAGGTTCCTCTTCCATTATTTCAACCCCTCGTAAATGGAGAAGTGTTGGGATAGAGTGGGTGCGCGTCATGGAGGAGGCTCGACAAATGGTATGATGATGGGTAGAATAGAGGGAAATGAATGGAGGAGTCGTTAAGGGATGTCATACGAAGAAATCAATAAACAATTAGAACCCTTTAAATTCATGGTGTTCGATGAGGGGACTGAAGATGTATGGGCAACACTTGTGCTCTGGTTAAATGAAGATTATAAACAAAATGTGTTTGGTACAAGACAAGAAGAGGATTTCGTTGGGAATGGGTATGATTGGAACGCTCTAGCAACGGTCTTTCTAGAAGAGAAAATGCCAGAATTAATGGAAGTTCTGTCCTTTGATTCGGAAGCGGGATTGTTCTCAATCGGATCAGAAGATGTGGAAGCAGTGAAGAAGTTTGCTGTTGGATTTAAAGCGTTATGTGATGATGAGGGTGAAATGACAGACTTGTTTAGTCGAGCAATATTAGATTAAAAAAATCACGTTATACCGTATAAGGTATAACGTGATTTTTTTATTTACACGGACAAGTTGTTAAATGGTCGTTTACCATACCAACAGATTGCATAAAGGAGTAGACAATCGTTGGCCCGACAAATTTAAAACCTTCCTTGAGAAGAGCGTTGCGGAACTTTTCGGCAAGGGGCGTGAAGGCTGGAACTTCTGCCATAGTAGTGTATTCATTGATGATAGGTTTGTTGTCAACAAAGCTCCAACAAAAAGCGTCAAAGCTACCATACTTTTCTTGGATAGCAAGAATTGCTTTGGCGTTTGCGATAGCAGCACGAATCTTCAGTTGATTGCGAATAATGCCTTCATTTTGAAGAAGAGATTGGACTTTAGCTTCGTCATACTTAGCAACCGTTTGAATATCGAACTGGTCAAAAGCCTCTCTGAAGTTTTCGCGTTTATTGAGAATCGTAGACCAGCTAAGGCCTGCCTGCATCGTTTCCAAGGTCAATCGTTCGAAGAGAGCTTGGTCATCGTGGCAAGGGACACCCCATTCGTTATCGTGGTAATCCATCATCTTTTGAGAGTGATAGGCCCAAGAACATTTTTCAGGGGTCTGTGGCCAGCCAAATTCAGAAAGAGGGTTACCCGTCTGATAGTTTTCGAGAGCAGCTTTATTAAAATCTGAAATTTTGTCAGGAAGTTTTGATAGAGAAAACCATTTGAATTCTTCAATTTTTCCAGGCTCGCCGTTATGAATTTCAAAGTGAGGAAGTTTTTCAACGTCTACTTGGAAATAAAAATAGAAATAATCATGTTCGTCAAAATGCATATGAAGCGTCGTGTAGAAGGAAAGGGCGCTTGAAGGGATTTCGAGGCCGATTTCTTCACGCGTTTCACGCAAGGCAGCTTGTGTAATGGATTCATTGGCTTCGATATGCCCGCTGACAGTTGCGTCATAATAGCCGTCCATAAATCCTGTATTCATTCGCTTTTGAAGGAGTACCTTTCTTCCTTTTGTAAAGAAGAGAAAGACGGCACTTCTGGTTAAATGTCTCATATTGTCACCTCTAGTTCTAAGAGTAGTCATTTTTCGAATAAATGTAAAGATTTTTTAATATTGAAAGCATTGAAGTTTTGGAAAGGATTTCATATGATGATAGTAAGACATTAGGGGGGAAAATGGTGAAAAAATTACTCAAAATTGCAATCAGTTGTGTCGTGCTTACTGGGATGTTGGCACCAATCACAACTGTACTTGCACAAGAATCAAGTATTACGATTACAAAGAACGAGGGGAATTCTGTATCCGATGCAGATACGCCTAAAGGAGATATCGTGGTGAACTTCTCAAATGGAGAAATTCTCTTTCAGGAGAATCCAGATAGAGTGGTAGATCCAGCCAGTCTGAGTAAGCTCATGACCATCTTTATGGTGTATGATGCGATTAAGAGCGGGAAAATTAAGCTGGAGGATAAAGTCGTTGCATCAAAGAACGACCAAGCGATATCGAATCTAACAAACCTTAGCAATTCGCCCATTGTAGAGGGAGTGGAATATCCAGTTAGCGAGCTGATTAAGATGGCGCTACTTCCTTCGTCAAATGCTGCAGTGTTGATGTTGGCAAATCTGATTAATCCGAATACAGATGACTATGTGGATTTAATCAATCAAAAGGCGCAAGAACTAGGAATGACCAATACCAAGTTTGTTGGAGCATCGGGCGCAGTCACGCATGATTTTGAAGGGTTATATACAGTTCAACGATATCCTTCAACGGAAACGAACCAATCAACGGCTAGAGATTTAGCGAAGATGGTTGTAGCGATGCTAAAGGCGCATCCAGAAATAACAGAAATTACGAAGAATAAAGAATTAACCGTCATGAGTGGAACGCCGTATGCCAAAACGATTACGAATACGAACCATTCAGTAGAAGGGGATTTGTTGGCGTATCCTGGAATCGTTGGATTGAAAACCGGAACGAGTGAAAGAGATGGATTTAATTATATTGGGATCTACAAACAAGACGGTGTAGAGCTGGTTGAAGTGATTCTGGGAGTCGGGCAATTCGCGGATCATCACGGCGAGTATAATCGTCATAAAATCGGGAATGCATTATTGCAATATGTTTTTAAAAACTTCGAGCATAAGACAGTATTTAATCCAGGTACTCAAACAATCGATGGACAAAAAGTAACAGTAGAGCATACGGTTGATGTATACGTAGAAAAAGGGAAAGAACCTGTGTACGCACTAGAAGGAAATACATTAAAAGTCCAAACTCCATATGGGACGCTGTATGGTAAAGAGTTTGCAGTAAAAGTGGAGCCAGCAGCAAGTGATGCGGTGGAATCAACGTATATCGAAACAACTCAAGTAGAAGAAAAAACGCCTAAGGAAATGATTAAAGGCATACTTCGCTTCCTAATGAGAGTTCCATTTATAGTTTGGCTTGGATTATTAGGAGTTTTATTGATTGTAGTAATGATTTTAAAAATTAAGAAGAAAATGAGAAGGAGAAAGGAGCGATTAAGAAGAAGACAAAAGTAGAATCTGTATTAGTTTTAAAAAAAATCTGTACTAATTTTAAGAAAAACCACAGTGGATATGTTGAAAACAAATGAAAACACTAGATGTGGTATTCACGATTTGTTCATATTTGAATTGTCAGAGTTTTGAGTAATCAATTCACAAGTAAAATGTAACCTAATTGTAATGGAAGTAAAGTAGAAATAGTTGGAAAATCCAATTGAATATGGTAATATGTTTAGCTGAATAAGGGTAAAAATTATTTCCTGTTCGGTGAAAATTCACAAATTATCGAAGTTAAAAAATAATCAAAAGGAAAGAGGTATAAGATGTTTAGTTCAAAAAATATTCAAATGAATGAACGTAAAAATCGTTCAAAAGTAACACGTTACGCAATCAAGAAATTAAGCATGGGAACAGCTTCAGTAGCTGTTGCATTAGGTTTCATGTTTGTACAAGGGCAAACAATTGTACACGCGGACACTGTTGAAGCAACATCAGCAGAAACAACAGCAAAACCTGCAGAAGAGAAGAAAGATACGGTCGAAGACGACAAAGCAGTTTATGAAGTTGCCGTAGAAAAACCAGAAGCAACTACTGCAGCTGAAGGAGTAACTCCAGCAGAAAAAACTGAAGAAACAACTGCGGCAGCTGAAAAGAAAGAAGAAACAACAGCCGCAACAGAGAAAGCAGAAGAAACAACTGCTGCTCCAGAGAAAAAAGAAGAAACTACAGTAGCTGAAGAAAACAAACCACGTACGCGTTCAAGACGTGCAGTTGCTGAAGGTGAAGCTACACCTGCATCTGATGATACTGTTGGAGAAGACGTTGTAGACGCAACTTCTACTCCTAAAGTAGAAAAACCAGGTTTTACACCAAAAATTTTAGCAGAACAATTATTAAAACAAGTTTCATGGTTAGACTTTGGTGATAAAGCAAACTGGACTGGCGCTGAAACAACAGCGGATGGCAAATTAGCCCTTCAAGTGGGTGCTACTTATACGAAAGAAGTAATGCCTGGTTATGTTGTAAAAATTAAAGTGAAATCTTTAAAACCATTCCAAGCAACAGAAATTTATAAAAAACGTTTGGAAGAGCGAGGCGCTACAGACGAAGAAAAAGCGACTTACGATCCAAACGCTAAAAATGGTTATATCAACTCTATTGGTGATGCAACAACAAGAAAGGCTTTTAATAATAAAGAAGAAGCACGCGTAATTGCCGACCCTCAAAACCGTTGGACTGAAATTCGTTCAGAAGGAATTGATACAGGAACGAAGAGTACAACGATTTCTTCAGAATTCAACGGTGGAAATATCGGTGTTCAATTTGATATTTCAGCAACTTATAAAGGAAAAGCAGTAAAACCAGCAATCGTTATGGCCGATGGTGAGTCAGCTAACCCAGGTGAGTTAGTACTCTTCACTACAAACGGTTCAGGCTGGCAACATGTTGGGGAATGGTTAAAAAATAATAATAAGAATACGAAAAACTATGTTCCTCAAGATACAGCAGATCTATTTGACCCATCAAAAAATTACGGTAGTGTAAACGTTGATGGAGCTAACATTAGTGCACTTAACTTAAACCTTTTACGTAGAGCAACTGCTGTGGGTGAAGAAGGTAAAACTGTAGCATGGAAATACTATGGAAGTGCAGACTTGAAGACAGGTGGTTTAGGAACAGGCGTATTTGGTCCTAACGTTTCTGCAAGCAGGATTGCAGTACCAATCGTAATGACACGTGGTGCTTCAGAAGTTGGTTTATATATCGCATCTTCAGGTAAACAATCTGCAATGCTTGGTTTCTTACCGTTAGATGAAGGGGATGCACCTGATTCATACGGAATCGCAACTCACGCGATGAACCAAGTCAATGGGGTAACAGGCGCTGCCGTTAACCAACCATACTTTGGAGATACTCGTCCAGATATGGATGAAAACTTAGAGCGTACAGACTGGAAAGGTGACGATAAGGACGGTACAGGCGATGAAGGTATCGACCAAATCTTACCAACAGACTTAAAAGGCAACACAAACGGAATGATCGCATTAGCTCGTACACGTCCAGGTAACTACACGTTAACAGTCCAAGCAAACACTGGTGGAGCTCCTGAAGCTTATGTTTATGGATGGGTTGACTTTAACCAAAATGGTAAATTTGACGAAAACGAACGCTCTGAAAAAGCAACAATCACTAAAGATGGTAACGTAACACTAGAATTCAACAACGGACCAATCCTAAACGATCTTCAATTAGATAAATTAGGAGTGCGTGTTCGTACTTCAACTTATGCTCCAGATATTGAAAGCCCAACAGGAATGTCAATGTCAGGGGAAGTAGAAGACTTCGAAACACAAGTAATCTTCCCACCAAAAGGAAGCAAAAAAGAAACTACAAATCTACAAGGCGTGAAACAAACTGCAACAGTGGAATTCACAGCTCAAGGTAAACAACGTTACTCAAGAACTGAAGATGCAGTGATTGATGAAACAGTTGCACCATTTATCGTAGATGAACAAGGTAACAAAGTGGATTTAGACGCTGAAGGATTTTATGTAGTACCAGGTGAAGGTAAATACCGTGTAACAGGTGCTGGTAAAGACGTTCAAGTGGAATTCATTCCAGAAAACGGCTTTGTTGGAACTGCAGCAGGTATCACAATTCGTCGTCTTGACAACAATGCTGTAGATACTGGTTGGAATACAAAAGATAATTCTCAACCTGTTATCAGTGACCAAACAAACACAATGGATGGTCGTTACATCCCAACAGTAACTCCATTGTCTGAAGAAGTAACTACAGAAGATTTACAAGGGTTAGAACACGACAAAAAACTTACATTTACAAATGGGTCAGGCGAAGTAAAACCTTCTGCTACAACACCAATGGTTATTGTGAATCCGGAAACGGGTGTTCTCATTGGTAATGAAGCTCCAGCGATGAAGGATGGTAAGGTAGTTGGATTATATGAGATTGATCCAATAAATGGAACGGTGAAATTTACGCCAAATAAAGACTTTATTGGAACTCCAGATCCAATTTTAATCCAAGTTGTGGATGAAGCTTCTGGCCGTTCTTTAGCCGGAATTAAATACACACCAACTGTAAATCCTGTAACTCCAGTAGGTGAAAACAAAGAAACAACTGGTAAACAAGGACAACCACAATCTGACACAGTAACATTTAAACAACAATCTGGTGCAGAAGAAAAAATCCCTATGGTTGTGAACGCTGAAAACCCAGCTAAATTCATTGACCCAGCAACTGGTGAACCAACAGATGCGACTGAATTACCAGCAATGAAAGATGGTAAACAAGTAGGTACGTACACAATTGACCCAGCGACTGGTAAAGTGACATTCATACCAAACAAAGACTTCGTGGGAACTCCAGATGCAATCACTGTTCAAGCAAAAGATGCAAACGGAACTCCAGCGACAGCAACTTACACGCCAACAGTTACTCCAGTAACTCCAACTGGTGAAGATAAGACTACAACTGGTAAACAAGGACAAGTTCAAAAAGAAACTGTTAAATTCACTGAAGGCGACTCTGAAGTACCAATGAAGATTGATGCTGATCAACCAGCTAAATTCATTGACCCAGCTACAGGCGAACCAACAGATGCGACTGAATTACCAGCGATGAAAGATGGCAAACAAGTAGGTACTTACAAACTTGATCCATTAACAGGTGAAGTAACATTCACACCAAACAAAGACTTTGTTGGAACTCCAGATGGAATTACTGTTCAAGCAAAAGATGCGAACGGAACTCCAGCGACAGCTAAGTACACACCTACTGTAACAGCTGTAACTCCAACAGCAGAAGATGTGACATCAACAGGTAAACAAGGACAAACTCAAAAAGAAACTCCTAAGTTTACAGAAGGCGACTCTGATGTGCCAATGAAGATCGATGCTGAACAACCAGCTAAATTCATTGACCCTGCAACAGGTGAACCAACAGATGAAACAACATTACCAGCGATGAAAGATGGTAAACAAGTTGGTACTTACACAATTGATCCAACTACTGGTGAAGTAACATTCACACCAAACAAAGATTTTGTTGGAACTCCAGATGCAATCACTGTTCAAGCAAAAGACGCGAACGGAACAGCTGTAACAGCAACTTACACACCAACAGTTACACCAGTAACTCCAACAGGTGAAGATGTTGAATCAACAGGTAAACAAGGTCAAGAACAAAAACAAACACCTAAGTTCACTGAAGGTGACGAAGTAGCTCCGATTACAATTAACGCTGATCAACCAGCTAAATTCATCGACCCAGCTACAGGCGAACCAACAGATGCAACTGAATTACCAGCAATGAAAGATGGTAAACAAGTTGGTACTTACAAACTTGATCCATTAACAGGTGAAGTAACATTCACGCCTAATAAAGATTTCGTAGGAACTCCAGATGGAATTACTGTTCAAGCGAAAGACGCGAACGGAACTCCAGCAACTGCGAAATACACACCAACTGTTACTCCAGTAACTCCAACCTCAGAAGATGTGGAATCAACTGGTAAACAAGGACAAAAACAAAAACAAACACCTAAGTTCACTGAAGGTGACCCAGTAGCACCAATCACAATTAATGCTGATCAACCAGCTAAATTCATTGATCCAACTACAGGCGAACCAACAGATGCGACTGAATTACCAGCGATGAAAGATGGTAAACAAGTGGGTACTTACACAATCGATCCAACAACTGGTGAAGTAACATTTACACCGAATAAAGACTTTGTTGGAACTCCAGATGGAATTACTGTTCAAGCAAAAGACGCAAACGGAACTCCAGTAACAGCTAAGTACACACCAACAGTTACTCCAGTAACACCAACTGCAGAAGATGCAGAAACTACTGACGTTCAAGGTAAGACACAAACAGCGAAACCTAAATTCACTGAAGGTGACTCTGATGTGCCACTTGATGACACAGTACCTGCAACATTCGAAGATGGATCAACTACGAAAGTGATTCCTGGTGTAGGAACATTTACAGTAGCTCCAGACGGAACAATCACATTTGTTCCAGAACCAAACTTTACTGGTGTTGCTCCAGCTGTAACAATTCAACGTGTTGACGTGAACGGTACAGTTGTGAAAGCAAACTATGTTGCAACAGTTACACCAGCTCCTGCTAAACCAGTAGAAGTTGAACCAACTACAACAACACCAGAACCAGCTAAACCACAACAAGAATTACCAAACGCTGGTACAAGCGATGAATATGGAGTATTTAGTGCAGCAGCATTAAGTATCCTAGCATCAGTAGGTTTAGTAGCTACATCTCGTAAAAAAGATGAAGAGCAAGAAGCTTAATTTAAAACATTAAGAACGTCATGGGACTAGGGCAACCTAGCCCCATGTTTTTTTAGTAAAATAAATTGTAGAAATGCGTTGAATACGATAAAATTAAGAGATTAAGTCACTCAAATTTGAAAGAATAAAAAGGAAGGAGGTAGCTATGTTTAGTTCGAAAAACACTCAGATGAATGAGCGTAAAAATCGTTCGAAAGTAACGCTTTATGCGATTAAAAAACTCAGCATGGGAACAGCTTCTGTGGCGGTCGCATTAGGCTTTTTATTTGTGCAAGGACAAAGCGTTGTTTTAGCCGATACGGTTGAAACGACTCAAAGTACTACTGAGGCAAAAGCAGAGGAAACATCTAAAAAAGTAGAAGCAACCACTGAAGAAACAACAACTACCTCTGAGGAACAAGCGCCTCGTACTCGTACAAGACGCGAAGCTGGGGACGCTCCAGCAGCAACTTCTCCAGTTGGGACGGATGTTGAAGATGCTACGGCTACTCCTAAAGTTACAAAACCTGGTTTTACTAAGGAATTATCCCAAGAAGAATTGCTTAGCCAGGCAAGTTGGATTGATTTTGGTGACGTGGCGAACTGGAGTGGAACTACGACTACTTCAACAGGGCAATTAGCCTTACAAGAAGGGTCAACGTATACAAAAGAAATTAGTCCAGGATATGTCGTGACGGTTCGCGTGAAGTCGCTTAAACCATTTAACGCAACGGAAATCTACAAGAAGAGACTCGAAGCACAAGGGGCAACGGCGGCTGAAAAAAATACCTATGATCCAAACGCGAAAAATGGATATATGAATAGTGCGGAAAGTGCAGATGGGAAACGTGAATTCAAGGCGGGAAAAGAAGCACTGATTGTCGGCGAACCACAAGACGCGTGGAGTGAAATTTATAATTCAGGAATCGATACTGGCGAAAAGAGAACAACGATTACGACGCAATATGAAGGCGGAAATGTCGGAGTTCAATTCGAGATTACAGGAACGTATAAAGGAAAAACGGTCAAACCAACTGTTCTTATGACAGAGGGAGATTCGTCTAATCTAGGGGAGTTGTCTCTTTACACAACTAACGGAACGGGTTGGCAGCATTTTGCAGAATGGTATAAATACGATAGCCCTTATACGCTGAATTATTTCCCACAAGATACAAAAGATTTATTCGATCCGAATAAAAAAGTCATCGGATTCAGACCACTGCCGATTAATGGAGTAAACTACCACAGTGGAGAGTTGGCGGCGATTCGTGAGGCTACACAGGTCGGGCCAGATAAGAAACCTGTCGCGTGGAAATACTACGGAAGTCCTGACCAAAAAACAGGCGGACTTGGAACAGGTGTATTTGGACCGAACCTTTCTGCCGGAATGGTAGCTGTACCGATTGTCATGACGCAAGGAGCTACAGAAGTGAGTCTGTATATGGCATCGGCAAGTAAACAGTCTGCCATGATTGGATTCTTACCATTTGACGAAAGTGATGCTCCTGAAAGTTATGGGAAAGCGACACATAGTATTAACCAAGTTCACAATGTGACAGGGGAAGATGTAAAGCAACCGTATCTTGGAGATACACGTCCGGATGTCGATGAAAATGTCGACCGTACGAACTGGAAAGGCGACGATGCAGAAGGTTCTGCGGATGAAGGCATTGATCAAATACTTCCAGCGGACCTTAAGGGGAAAACAAACGGTATTTTAGTGTTAGACCGTACAAATACAGGCGATTTAACCATGTCCGTTGAGGCACATACAGGTGGAGCAGACGAAGCAACATTATATGGATGGGTAGATTTTAACGGAAATGGGACTTTTGATGAGGACGAGCGCTCTGAAAAATTAACGATAAATGGAGATGGCACGGCTACTCTTGTATTTAAAGATGCTTTCAAAAAAGTGAATGCATCGCTGAGTGAACTGGGTGCACGTGTGCGTATCGCAAAAGACGCCACTCAAATTGAGAAGCCAACAGGGATGGCCTTGTCAGGTGAAGTGGAAGATTTCGAAGTACATTTAACCTTCTTACCAAAAGGAAGTAAGACGGAAACGGATGGACTACAAGGAATTCCGCAAACGGGAACAGTGGTCTTCACCCCAAGCGGAAAACAACGCTATTCACTAACCGACGATGCGACTATCGACGAAACAATCGAACCAGTCATTGTTGATGAGACGGGTGCCAAAGGAGCGCTTGACGCGGAAGGGTACTATGTGGTGGCTGGCGAAGGGAAATACAAAGTCACGGGAGCAGGAAAAGATGTGACCGTTACATTTATTCCAGAAGCTGGATTTGTCGGGACAGGCAAAGGAATCACGATTCGTCGAACGGACGATAATGGAAATGATACCGGATGGACGCCAGTGAGCGCGAATGAGACAATCGTAAGCGACCAAACAGGGACCATGGACGGACGGTATATTCCAACGGTTGTCCCAATGTCAAAAGAACTCACGAGTACAAAGGTACAAGGGCTCGTCCACGTGGAAACACCGAAGTTCGAAGGTAAGGATGGAGCTGTTACACCGTCAAGCGAGAAGCCAATGGTCTTAGTAGATCCAAAGACTGGAAAGGCGCTTGGTGCGAGTGCTCTAGCAATGAAAGATGGAAAAGAGGTTGGAACGTACACGGTCGATGAAGCGACAGGAAAAGTAACGTTTACACCGAATAAAGACTTCACAGGAATAGCAGACCCAATCGTTGTTCAGGTGATTGAAAAAGCAACAGGAAAAGCTATTGCTGGCTTGAAATATACGCCAACGGTTACGCCTGTGACACCAACCGGAGAAGACGTAACGTCTACAGGTAAACAAGGAAAAGTCCAAACGGGAACACCGAAGTTTACTGAAGGCGATGCGGAAGTTCCGTTGAAAGTGGACGCAGACCAACCAGCGAAATTCGTGGTAAATGGGACGGCAGTAGAAGACACAACGATTGACGCAACTAAAGAGGGTGCTAAAGTTGGGACGTATACGATTAATCCATTATCAGGTGAAGTAACCTTCACACCGAATAAAGATTTCGTAGGAACGCCAGATGCGGTGAGCGTTCAAGTCAAAGACGAGAATGGCACTAGTGTAACGGCGAAGTACACACCAACTGTAACGGCAGTGACACCAACGGGAGAAGATGTGACTTCGACTGGTAAACAAGGAAAAGTTCAAACGGGAACGCCGAAGTTTACAGAAGGGGATGAAGAAGTACCATTGAAAGTAGACGCCGACCAACCAGCCAAATTCGTGGTGAATGGTTCTGCAGTAGATGATACAACGATTGACGCTCTGAAAGAGGGCACCAAAGTTGGGACTTATACGATTGACCCATTAACAGGCGAAGTAACGTTCACACCTAATAAAGATTTTGTAGGGACACCAGATGCGGTAACCGTTCAAGTCAAAGACGAGAATGGAACTACTGTGACAGCGAAGTACACACCAACTGTAACGGCAGTGACGCCAACAGGAGAAGATGTGACTTCGACGGACGTTCAAGGGAAGACACAAACTGGCAAGCCAATCTTTACAGAAGGGGATGCGGAAGTGCCACTAGATGATAGCATACCAGCTACCTTCGAAGATGGAACGACTGAGAAAGTCATTGCAGGTGTTGGGACATTTACCGTAGCAGCGGACGGAACGATTACCTTTGTTCCAGAAGCAAGCTTTACAGGAGAAGCTCCAGCGGTCACAGTCCAACGAGTGGATATGAATGGGACCGTTGCAAAAGCAAGCTACACAGCAACAGTGACGCCGGCTCCAGTAGATCCCGTTAAACCTGAGGAACCAACGAAACCAGGAAATCCTGCGCAACCTGAAGAACCTACTAAACCAGCTGAACCTGCTAAACCAGTGGTGACAGAACCAGAAGCTCACAAGCAAATGGTTGTAGCACCAGCTATTGAAAAAACAACTCAAACAGAATTACCAAATACGGGTACAACGGATGAGTTTGCAATCTTCAATGCAGCAGCTCTTAGCATTTTAGCTTCATTAGGCCTTGTTGCGGCTTCTCGTAAAAAAGAAGAACAAGAAGCATAATCCATAAACAATACAAAGCGTGAGACTAGAATTCCTAGTGTCACGCTTTTTTGGCGTTGCAAAACTTTCAATATCAGAGTAGACTAGAAAGGTACACACTGAAAAGGAGTGATTTGAATGAAGAAAATCGAACAAAAAGATTTATTCGAGTTGAAAAATGTAGGGCAACCTGTTGTGGCAGGAGATGCTTTCTTTTTTACAGAAACAAAAATGAATGAAAAGAAAAATACGTACGAGACAGCTATCTATAAGTACTCAGCTGACGGCAACGTGGCGTATGGAGACGAAGGGACAGTGAATTCATCGCTGAAAGTCTCTCCAGATGGAAAATGGATCAGCTTCATCAGCAATGCGGGGGAAGAAAAGACTCCACAACTAAAAATCCAATCGGTTCATGGCGGGAAAGCCATCGCCTTAACAGAAGAGAAAAAAGGCGTGTCTAGCTATGTTTGGGCAAAAGATAGTCAGTCGATTGTCTTCCAAACAACAAAGCCAGAGGAAGAAGAGAAGAAAGAGGAATTCCCTCAACCAATCATCGTTGAAAAAACAACGTACCGTTTTGACGGCGGAACATTCTTACCAAACGAGGAAGTGACACAAATCAAAAAAGTGGACGTTGTTACAAAAGAAGTGACAACACTATTCGAATCAAAAGAATCCATCGGACTTCGCGATGTATTGCATAATGGCACAACGCTTGTAGTGGACCGCGATTTATCAAATGTTCGCTGGACATTAGACAGTGCAGAAGCGTGCTACGTGGACGTTACAACAGGCGACATTCATCCAATTCTTGAAGCTGGAACAGATGAGTCTTATCGTTATGTCCTAGATGCAAAAGACGGAGCAGTCCTACAATATAGTTCAGGGAAGCATGGATTTGTAACGCAAGCAGACTTAATCGTGAACTTCGATAGCAAACCAGATGAAGAAGGCCATATTTTAAACTTAACAGCCGACCTCGATGTGGAATGGGGCGACTGGCTCGTGGCGGATTTCCAACAAGCCGTGACAGGAGTTGAGCCACAATGGTTCGATGAAGAAAGCTTTTTAGCGTGCGCAAGCGTGGAAGGAAAAACTGTTCTTTACCGTTTGTATTTAGACGGACGAGTAGAAAAAATCTTCGATGAACTCTTACACCTAACAGGAGCAACCATCATCTCCGAAGACGAGTTATTCATCACGTACTCAACCACAACTGTACCAAGCGTATTAGCGCGCTTAAACCTAACAACAGGCGAAATCACAGACCTTTATAATCCAAACGAAGCGTACTTAGCTGAGCATATCGTTACAACGCCTGAACGCTTCACTTATAAAGGATACGACAACTGGGATATCCACGGATGGTACATGCCACCAGTAGAAAAAGCAGACAAGCATGCGGCAATTCTCTATGTTCACGGTGGACCACAAGTGGCATACGGCGAAAGTTTCTTCCATGAAATGCAAGCCCTCGCTGCAAAAGGTTACGGCGTGATTATGATTAACCCACGCGGAGGTAACACTTACGGCCAAGACTTCGTGAAGAGTATTCTTGGCGACTACGGTAATCACGATTTCGACGACTTAATGATGGGGGTAGACTACATCTTAGAAACACACCCTGAAGTCGACGCGGACCAATTATACGTTGCCGGAGGAAGCTACGGCGGATTCATGACAAACTGGATCGTAACGCACACCGACCGTTTCCGTGCAGCCGTTACACAACGTTCAATCAGCAACTGGATTAGCTTCTACGGCACAAGTGATATCGGCCCATTCTTTGTGGAAAAACAATTGCTTGATGACATTAACAACCCACAACGTTTATGGGAAATGTCACCAGTAGCTCATGCAAAAAACGCGAAGACGCCATTACTTGTCTTACACGGACAAAGTGACTTACGTTGCCCGCAAGAGCAAGGGGAGCAAATGTATATGGCGATGCGTAAAAACAACGTGCCAACAAAAATGATTCTATTCCCTCAGTCTAGCCACGGACTCTCTCGTCAAGGATTACCAAACCTTCGTCAAGCGCGTCTAAAAGCTATTACAGACTGGTTTGAGGAATATTCAAAATAAGAACGTCCTCTCTCAAATAGCAGAAGTTGACTCACTTAACTAACTATTGATTTCGAAGAATCAACGGATTTTATAATAGCTGTAATAGGAAAAAGATTAAATGTGAATTAGCGGACGTTAGAATGAAGTTCTTACGTCCGCTTTGAACATTAAAGGGGAGAGACAATAGGCTCGACCCGGTCTCCTATTACAGCTATTATCAAAAAATCCGTAAGGATTCTGAGAAATCAAATTAAATTAAATAGGGTGAGTCGACATCGGCTCACCCATGTTGCTTAATTAGAATAATAAAGAGTAGAGTTTATTAGCCTAATTGAACAAATTTAAATGTTGTTGCATGGTCTCCGCACTAGACTGCAACTGTTGAAGAGAAGTATTAAAGTCTTTCATCCACTCGGTTGAAACGACTGACAATTTTAACCGCGCTTCGTTTGTCATGCGAAGCAATGTTTCAAGTGACTGTAAAATGTCGTCTGATTCCTTGCCGACAAGTTCCGTTCGGTAAGTAGCAATCAACTGTTTACGGTCTGCTTGAAATTGTTCATACAGTAACCTGTCACAAGACGAAACCAAAAAACAAGTACGAGCAGTTCGGTTTTCCGTATTACAAATCATGATAATATTATCGGCATTCTGAAATCGTTGTTGATGGGGATCTTTATTATTCGGATTGTCACATAACTCCATGGTTTGTGCCTGCACTCGAAACCACTTTAAGCATTTCTCTTCGGGGATACCAAAGCGTTCGAGGGCTCGTTGTTTAAAGTGTTTTGTGAGAGAATACTGTTGAAAATTCGCAAGTCCCATAGCGTACACCTCCTTTCTAAAATTTTCACCTATATTATACTCCTCACGCTAGAGAAAAACACGAAAAGAAGAGTAGATTTGTTGACGAATTTGAGGGAATACTGTATTCTACAAAAAGGAAAAAATTAATAGTGACCTGTAAAGGGATATGTGTTGACAGATTCTCTATTATTTGGTAGACTATTGAAGTTGAGAAAACAAGCAGAAGCATCCCGCTTCTCGCCTAAGTTGACAAGGGTCCTTGGGCTGATAGGAAATGTTCAAGTTTTAAAAAGACATTGGCAGCGGGAGTATTCTATTACTTCCGTTGCTTTTTTGCTTTTTTTCTCTCAAAAATTCTTGGAGGTGAATATCATAGCAAAAGATATGATGGTCAATGATGGAATTCGCGCTCGTGAGTTACGTGTTATTGACAATAACGGTGAACAAATTGGTGTTCAAACGAAAAACGATGCTTTACGTTTAGCAGAACAAGCTGGACTTGATCTAGTATTAGTTTCGCCAAACGCAAAACCGCCAGTTGCCAGAATTATGGATTATGGTAAATATCGCTTTGAACAACAGAAAAAAGAACGAGAAGCTCGCAAAAACCAAAAAGTCATCAATATCAAAGAAGTGCGTTTAAGCCCTACAATTGATGAGAACGACTTTAATACGAAGTTAAAAGCGGCGATCAAGTTCCTTGAAAAAGGCGATAAAGTCAAAGCAAGCATTCGATTCAAAGGTCGTGCCATTACTCATAAAGAGATTGGTCAAAAAGTTCTCGAGCGTTTAGCAGAACAAGTTTCTGAAATCGCGACAGTTGAACAAAAGGCTAAAATGGACGGACGAAGCATGTTCTTGATGTTAGCACCTAAGAATGATAAGTAAAAAAGTAACAGGAGGAAAGTCTCATGCCAAAACAAAAAACACACCGTGGTTCAGCTAAACGTTTCAAACGTACAGGTGGTGGAGGATTAAAACGTTCTCAAGCCTTCACAAGCCACCGTTTCCATGGCAAAACTAAAAAACAACGTCGTCACTTGCGTAAACAAACAATGGTTCACGCTACTGACATCAAACGTATTAAACAACAATTAAGTCAAATGCGTTAATTCAGCACGCAAACTATTACATTTTCGAACAGTCGCAAGAGACTGATAGACCAAGGAGGAATTAATTATGCCACGTGTTAAAGGTGGAACAGTTACTCGTCGTCGTCGTAACCGCGTTTTAAAATTAGCAAAAGGTTACTACGGAGCGAAATCAAAATTATTTAAAACAGCTAAACAAGCAGTCATGAAATCATATATGTATGCTTACCGTGACCGTCGTCAAAAGAAACGTGACTTCCGTAAATTATGGATCGCACGTATCAATGCGGCAGCTCGTTTAAACGGATTAAGCTACAGCAAATTAATGCACGGCTTAAAATTAGCTGGTATCGAAATGAACCGCAAAATGTTAGCTGACTTAGCAGTTAACGATGCAGCTGCTTTCACAGTATTAGCAGACAAAGCTAAAGAAGCATTAGCAAAATAATTTTATTTTCTAGATAATAGATCCACATTTGAGCCCCGTTAAACTCAATGTGAAGAATACCAAGAAAGAAATTGGAGGAAACAATCGTGCGTACAACATACATGGCTAAAGCTAGCACTACAGAACGTAACTGGGTTGTTATCGACGCTACTGATGTGCCATTAGGACGTCTTTCAGCTGTTGCAGCAAGCATTTTACGTGGAAAAAACAAACCAACATTTACACCTAACGTTGATACAGGTGATTTCGTAATCATCATCAACGCTGACAAAGTTGCCTTAACAGGTAAAAAAGCAACTGATAAAGTTTACTATCACCACTCAAACCACCCTGGTGGATTGACTGCTCGTACAGCTGGTGAATTACGTGCTAACAACTCTCGTAAATTAGTTGAATTATCAATCAAAGGCATGTTACCTAAGAACTCATTAGGTCGTCGTCAATTTACTAAATTACATGTTTACGGTGGAGCTGAACATCCACATGCTGCACAACAACCAGTAGCAGTAGACATCCAATCACTAATCTAAGGAGGAAAAAGCATTGGCTCAAGCACAATACCGCGGCACTGGACGCCGTAAAAACTCAACTGCCCGTGTTATCTTAGTACCAGGGACAGGAAACATTACAATTAACAAAAAATCAATCGAAGAATACATCCCATTTGCTTACTTACACGAAGTAATCAAACAACCTTTAAACTTAACTGAAACATTAGGTTCATACGACGTTTTAGTTAACGTTAACGGTGGTGGATTCACAGGTCAATCAGGAGCTATCCGTCACGGAATCGCTCGTGCATTATTAACAGTTGACCCTGACTTCCGTGGAGTGTTAAAAGCTGCTGGCTTATTAACACGTGACCCACGTATGAAAGAACGTAAAAAACCAGGCTTGAAAAAAGCTCGTAAAGCATCACAATTTAGTAAACGTTAAAACTTATTTAAACTTATTGAAAGCATTTCGTATCAAAAATACGGGATGCTTTTTCTGTTCACCCCAAATTTTTGTAACTAGGTGATACTTGAAATTAATACAAATTTGGTTGTTTTTGATAAATCTAAGCAACACTACATGATGAAGTGAAAGGGGATGAATCTTTGATAGTATTCACTTATTGTGAAATATGATATATTTATTAATTAGATGGATGAATACTTCTAGAGTTAAATATAGTATAATAGGGACATACTTTTTGGTTTATTTTTGTTTGTAGTCGGATTATGAAAGAATATCCAATATTATGCGATAAGATAGAATGTTACAAAAAAGAAAGGGGATGCAATCCGATGAAGAAAGACAGATTAATTGTATTGACAGATGCTGTTCTAGCAATTATTATGACCATCTTGGTTTTAGAGTTAGAAAAACCAACAACACCAAGTCTTGAAGCTTTTTGGGATTTACGGCAAAATTTCTTTGCTTGTTTTCTTTCCTTTTTCTGGTTGGGATCGTTATGGATGGCACTAAACACATTATGGGAAAAGGTTGAGAAAATTTCCTCAGAAATTATTTGGTGGAATTTGTTTCTACTCTTGGAGCGGCAGGAGTTCTCTTTGGAGAATTTCATGCCATCCAAGATACCAGTCTGAATGATGTGGTGGACCGGATCTATATAAATGTCAAGGATTTACCGTTTCAGTCCTTGGGAGCTTTAGCTAATATCCTGTCTGATATTAAGAAGGGACTGATTCAAGACAGTCATATCTGGTCTTTCTTCCAGTCATTTTTCAAATAATATCAGTTGATAATCAGCTTAAATCAGATCTATCAGTTTGTCTATCTTTCTCTGATGGAGATCATGTCCTATCTTCACTTTGATTATTGGAAAAAAACGGCTCGGTCAGGAGCTAGTATGAATAAGGAGAACAAATGAAACGTTTAAAAATGTTATGGCATATTATGCAGGTTACGGGTTTTACTCGGTTTGCTCTGAGTTTTGTGGCCTTTGTTTTTGGGTCAGGAGGCGTGCTTTTCCTAGTTGAACCTGCTATCACAAATTACGGAGACGGTCTTTGGTATGCTTTTGTGACTTCGACGACTGTCGGCTACGGGGATCTCCTAGCTGTGACCTTGATTGGAAGGATTACCAGTGTCTTCTTGACGATTTATGGGCTCATATTTTTTGGCTGTTTATCAGCTGTTATTTTTAATTATTATACCAATTTAAATAAGGAAAGAGGAGAGGACAAATGACTGCCAATTATTCAATACGTGAATATCGTGAGAAATTATATGATGATCTTCATGTTCGATTAAGAGATACAATGATTTTGATGTGTGCGATTTTTATTGCCTCTATAGGTCTAAATATGAATTCAACAGCTGTCGTTATTGGAGCCATGCTGATTTCCCCTATTATGACACCGATTGTTGGACTGGGTGTTGGGTTAGCTATTTTTGATACCCGTTTAATCAAACAATCTTTAGTGGTTTTATTTACTCAAGTATTGGTCAGTTTGCTTGTCTCGACTTTGTATTTCTGGATGTCTCCCTTATCTTATGCAAGTAGCGAGTTGATTGCACGAACCTCTCCAACCATTTGGGATGTTCTCATTGCTATTGCTGGTGGGATAGCAGGGTTCATTGGTTCAAGGAAAAAAGAAGCAAACAATATCGTACCAGGAGTAGCCATCGCAACAGCTCTGATGCCACCTATCTGCACTGCAGGCTATGGTTTAGCTCATGGAAATGTACGATTTTTATTTGGGGCTCTTTATCTTTTCTTGATCAACTGTGTCTTTATCATGATAATCAACATTGTTGGAACAAGATTTTTGATGAGAAAATCTCCCTTAAGTTCATTTAATGAGCTAAGCATTAAAATGAGAATTGGGTTGATATCCTTGATTGTATTATTGGTCCTTCCAGCCAGCTATTCAGCAGTCACTCTGACGATGGATCAAGCGCGAAAAGAAGGAATCAAACAGTTTGTAGGAAATGAGTTCGCCAATCATACGGTCATTAATCAAGTCTACAAGTCAACGAATAATGAATTGGTCTTGACGGTTGTTGGAGATCCGATTTCAGAAGAAGAATTAGAAACCATTCGCCAAAAACAAGCCTCTTACGGTATTCAATCTGTTCAATTGAAAGTCAAGCAATTTAATAATTCGACAAAAATAGATAGTGAGACGATCAAGGAATTTTACGAAAACATTGACAAGTATATCGAACAAAAACTCTCGGAAAAAGATTTACAAAACGATCGCGCAAAAGAAAATGAAGCAGACAAGGATTGAGGACGATGAACTGAATAGGTTTTTCTTTCTGGTTGTTTTCTGATAACGGTCAATAAATAGACAAAGTAAGCCTTAAAACGTTAATACGTTATGGGAATTACTCACAAGATCTCAGCACTCTGTATTTACAGGGTGCTTTTTGTTAGTACGAATTATTTATTCACTGCACGTATTTTGGTATAATGCGGATATTAACTTTATTAGTCGAGGAGTATTTATGTCTTATATCAGCACCATTAAAATCGCACTGATTTTATTTCCTATTTTAGCGTTTGTCATTACCATTCCGTACATGATTGCAAACTATCGAAAATACGGTTCGGTGAATAAATTGCGCACGGTTATTTTTTATTCATTTATCTTATATTTACTGGCGGCATATTCATTAGTGAACTTGCCACTTCCTGATCCAGAGACCGTTCATACGACGTACACAGACAAGTTAAACCTTGTTCCGTTTTCATTTGTGGCGGATTTCTTCAACGATAGCCCGTTTGTACTGACGGACCCGTCGACATGGATTGATTCGATGAAATATCCATCGTTCTACATTCCAGCATTCAATGTATTGATGCTCGTACCTTTCGGGGTGTACATGCGTTATTATTTCAAATGCAGCTTCAAGAAGACGATTTTATTAACAGCGTTACTCAGCTTATTCTTCGAGCTCACGCAATTATCTGGATTGTACTTTATTTATCCTGGACCTTACCGCCTATGCGACATCGATGATATTATTCAAAATACGGCGGGTGGCGCACTTGGGTACTTCATTGGCCAGCTTGCGGTTTGGGTTCTTCCTTCAAGAGACGCCATAGATGAGAAATCCTTTGAGGAGGGTACTCACGTATCGAGCATTCGCGTCATGTTGTCGCTCCTCATTGACGCAGCGATTGTCTACGTACCGTATAGCTTCTTGAATACAACTGTTCCAGTTTCTGTATTGTTTGCATTGTATTTTGCCTTGGTACCACTCTTTAATGGAAAAACACTCGGAAGCGCCTTGCTCAAATTCGGAGTAGAGTTCAAAGACAACAAAGCCTTTCGTACAGTACTCAGAGGTATCCTCATCACAGCGTACTTCAACTGGATTCCGCTAGGATTACTCACACTCATGGATGTCTTTAACTTTGAAGCAGAAACACCAGAATTCCTCGTATTATTTGCAGGAACCTTACTCGTATTCGTATTGTACTTCTTAATCATCCTTATCGTGACGCTCTTCAATCGTCGTTTCTTATTCGACCGATTAACAGGGGCAGAGTACCAAAGCACAATTGATAGAAAAGCATAATCGTTTTTCTAAAATGAAATTAACATTTTTAGCATCCCATTTATTGGGGTGCTTTTTTTGTGTAGAGAATTGAGGTCAGTTGACACGGCCGTTGGAGCAACGCGACTTACGGATGTGGCTGCGACGGGCGAAGCCCTAGCCAGGGGGTGTTGGTGCTTTAGCAACTTACAGCCATGGGTGCGAAGGGCGAAGGCCTAGCAAGGGGATGTTGCTACTTTAGTAGCTTACAGCCCAGGCTTCGCTGGTTGAAGCCCTAGCCTCAAAATGTTAATATCATTTTTTCGATATTATTTTAAATCGAATTAATACTCGTCGCTACTTAATAGTAATGATTAGCTTTTTATGTAGATAAAGATTATACTTAACCTATCCACAAGTGAAAGTGAGGAATTAATATGGAAAATTTAGTAGTATCTATTTTCAAAACAGAAAGTGAAGCTTATCAGGCATTTGCTGAGTTGAAAACATTCAAGCAAACTGAGAAAACAAAAGTCGCTCAAATTGCTGTTATCAAAAATGAAGGCGGTCATATTACTGATAAAGATCGTTTTGATTTTGAAGATTCTGCAAATGATGGTGCTTTAAAAGGCGGCCTAATCGGTGCGTTTGTCGGACTGCTAGCGGGACCATTAGGTGTATTATTTGGTTACGGAATTGGAAGTCTATACGGATTAGCCGGAGGCGATACTGTTGAAGCTGTCCAAGAAGGTTTAATCGACCAAGTTTCTCAAAAATTAGTTAGTGGTGAAACTGCTCTTGTTGCTTTAGTTCAAGAAGATGATGAGCAAGTATTAAATGCTTATTTTAATAAATACGACACACAAATTTTACGTTGGAATGTTGTATCAGTAGTAGAAGAAATTGAAGCTGCTGCAAAAGTTCAAGCTGATCTTTATAATAAGGCTCGCGCTCAAATGAAAGCAGAACGTAAAGAGGCTCGTAAAGAAAAAATCGAAGAATTCAAAAATAATATTAAAGCTAAATTCGAAAATTTAAAATTATAATTAAATTTGATCTCAGCACTCTGTATTTACAGGGTGCTTTTTTGTTGTAGAAATGGAGAGCATAGAAAAAGGAATTAAGTAAACATTGTACTTAATTCCTTTGTAAATGAATCTATTAAGTATTCGATTAAAACATATTTCTTACTATAAAGAGGTTAGGAAAGTAAGTCCGCCCAAAATGACTCCAGCTGCATTAGGGAAAATAAGTATCCAGTCTTTTTTTG
The DNA here is from genome assembly GCF_041433555.1 of Granulicatella sp. 20925_1_45. Taxonomy (NCBI): domain Bacteria; kingdom Bacillati; phylum Bacillota; class Bacilli; order Lactobacillales; family Carnobacteriaceae; genus Granulicatella; species Granulicatella sp. 20925_1_45. The sequence continues at coordinate 27,464 of NZ_JAPWBR010000012.1, forward strand.
GTTCTTTAGTCCAACCGTAAATAACCCAGATTAGACAAGAAACGGCAGCAAAAAGCGGCTGGAAAGGTTGACCTTTACTTCCTTGTAGGTTTGCGATAATTTGTGGAATATAAGCAATAAATACAAGGAAACCGATAAAAGCTCCAATAGATCCAACAAAACGGTTAATCTTTTGTTTTGACATATGTTTCCTCCAAAAAAGTTAATACGGATATACTAACACATATTCTTTATTTTATAAACATATATTGATTTTAAGAGTCATTTTTAAAGATTTCTTAATCAGTAAAGAATAGATTAAATTACAGACGGATTGGATAGAAAAGCGAGAATAAAATGCGGATATGGTATAATGAAGTCACAAGTATTTCATTAGAGGAAGTGGCCAGATGAAAATTATTGTCGATCGCAATTCGGTTTGTGCCGGAGATGATGTATACAATCATGAGATGACATTCGAGGTGCCAGAGAGCTTAACCGTAGCCGAATTCTTTGACTTGGTGGAGAGTCATGGATTCTTAGCAGCGATTGTAGGAAATGATGTAGCGTGGGGGCTTCAAAATCGCACGGGTAAAATCGGAGAGTATTTTACAAAAACAGGAGAAGTCACTCATCCAGAAGTGAGCATTAAAGATAAAATGGACGAAGCAGGCGGAGACCCTCATTTCTTCGTGCGCTATTATAGCAATCCCGAATGGGCAAGAGAAATCAGCAACGGAGGACAAGCATGAACCGTGAAGAATTTTTAAATAGAATCAATAAAGAAGGTTTTTCGTTTGTTATCGATATGACACGCTGCGGATTTTCAGACTGTAAGTCACTCGTGCGCAGTAGCAGACTTTCCGAGGAACAGCTCTACCAGATGTTTGTGGAATTTTGTGAGGAGCTTGAGAACTGTCTCAAGGAAGCAGGGGACGAGCGTCGCATGCTGTTTAATAAATATCCCGTAAGCCCAGTTCATGATAAATATAAAACTAAGTTCGATGCGATTTCTCCAAACGGACGCGAATTCCGCTTCGATTTTGTATTTCGCAATGACAATCATCTGAAAGTGTACCATCTATTCGAAACGATAAATGGACGTAAGAAGGTTACATGGAAGGATATTCTTTGGGAAATTGTAGATGTATTATAACTAGAAAGTTCAACGAGATGGGGGATTGGATATGGAAATGGAAAACGAAACAACCGCACTCAAATGGGTCTTCTACCGAGAAGTGGATGTCCCACGCGATATCGAAGAAATTCTTGTGACAGGAGAGGTGGCAGACCGCGCCTTCAAAACGGTACGAGACGTAGCGGTATTCACGAATAAACGCTTGATTGTCAAAGACGTCCATGGACTAACAGGAACGAAAGTAGAAATGTATTCCTTACCGTATAGCGCAGTAAATATGTGGTCTACAGAAAACGCAGGCATCCTCGATTACACGGCAGAAGTGGAATTGTGGACAAGAGCAGGCCATATTAAAATTGAATTGAAACGCGGCATCAATATCCGCGAGTTCGAACGCTTATTAGCTGAATATATTTTATAAAGAAAAAAGAGCCACTACAATTTGTAGCGGCTCTTATTTGTTAGGCTCTATTATTTGTTGAAAGAATTTTTAATTCCTTCTACTGCGCCTTCAACGCCTTCTTTAACGTTTTCGATAACTTCTTTGGCTTTACCTAAACCTTTTTCTACTGCACCTTCTGTTTCAGTGCTTTTATCACCAGTAACTTTTCCTAATAATTCTTTTGCAGCACCTGTTGCTTGTTGTAATTGTTTTTCTAATGACATAAGAAGACCTCCTTTTTATTGGTTTGCCCAATTGTAGCACTAAATAATTCGTTTACAAAAGTTTCTGCTTGAGAAAGGTTTCATAAGCAGATGTTTCAAAGAGAATGGACGTGTCATGTTAAAATAATTCTAAAGAGACTCAAGGAGGATACCATATGACAGAATATCAATTACCACGCGTTTGGAGCGCAGCCGATAGCAACCAAGGGAAATTCTCAGGAATTAACCGTCCAACAGCAGGAGCTCGTTTTGAACAAAAGTTACCTGTCGGAGAAACAGATTTACAAGTGTATTCGCTTGGCACACCAAACGGCATTAAAGTGACGATTATGCTGGAGGAATTACTCGAAGCAGGCGTCGACAAGGCAGCCTACGACTTATTCAAGATTTCAATTATGGATGGGGACCAATTCGGCAGCGACTTTGTAGCGATTAACCCGAATTCGAAGATTCCAGCACTCTTAGACCGCTCAGGAGATGAACCGATTCGCGTCTTTGAGTCAGCGAATATCTTGCTTTATTTAGCAGAAAAATTCGGAAAATTCCTTCCAGAAGACACTGCTAAACGTACAGAAGTCCTAAACTGGCTCTTCTGGCAAACAGGAGCGGCACCTTTCTTAGGAGGCGGATTTGGACACTTTTTCAACTACGCACCAGAGAAAATCGAGTATGCCATTAACCGTTTCACTATGGAAGCGAAACGCCAATTAGACTTACTGGATAAAGAATTAGCCAAACGCCCATATATCGCAGGAGACGAATACACGATTGCTGATATCGCCATCTGGTCATGGTATGGCCGACTCGTTCAAGGCTACTTGTATCAAAATTCTGCAGAGTTCCTTGATGCGCAAAGCTACAAGCATTTAAACGAATGGGCAGACAGAATTGCCAAACGTCCCGCTGTACAAAAGGGAGTAGAAGCGGAGTATAAATCAATTAAATAAAGAAGGGTTAGTATGATTGAATATAAAAACGTCGCCTTGCGTTATGATGAAAAGCTCGTTTTAAAAGACGTGAACCTTACGATTAACGACGGCGAATTTATGGTGTTAGTTGGGCCATCTGGTTCTGGGAAGACAACCATGTTAAAGATGATTAATCAGTTAATTGAACCGACTGATGGAAATATTTATTTAAATGAAAAACGAATCAAGGAACATGACCAACGAAAATTACGCTTAGAGACAGGCTATGTTCTTCAACAAATCGCGTTGTTCCCGAACTTAACGGTGGCGGAAAATATCGCGCTTATCCCTGAGATGAAAGGTTGGAAGAAGGAGCAAATCGCCGCGAAAACAAAGGAATTACTCGAGAAGGTAGGCCTTCCAGCAGAAGATTATGCCAAACGACTTCCAAGCGAACTCTCTGGTGGGGAACAACAACGTGTTGGGATTATCAGAGCCATTATTGCAGAACCGATGACACTTCTGATGGACGAACCGTTTTCGGCCTTAGATGCCATCTCTCGTAAGCAACTACAAGAACTCACGAAAGCATTGCACCGAGAGTTCAAGATGACGACGATTTTCGTCACGCACGATACGGATGAAGCATTGAAGTTGGCCGACCGTATTGCGGTCTTAAAAGACGGAGCCATTGAGCAAGTCGCAAGTCCTGAAGAAATCTTAGAGCATCCTGCAACGGAATTTGTCCAAGAATTGTTCAAAGGAGGTGCCGTTCATGCATAACTTGATAACGACCTTCCAAGACCGTTTTAGCGACTGGACAGTAGCGTTAGGACAACATTTACAACTCTCGCTTTTAGCATTACTGATTTCAATTGTCGTGGTTGTACCTTTAGCCGTTGTATTAAGCTCACATAAGCGCTCTGCGGCATTTGTTCTTCAAGTGGCAGGAATTTTCCAAACAATCCCTTCATTGGCGCTATTAGGGCTCTTTATTCCATTTATGGGCATCGGAACGGTCCCAGCACTCACAACGCTTGTCATTTACGCCTTATTCCCGATTTTACAAAATACGATTACGGGACTACAGGGCATTGACCCAAGCTTAGAAGAAGCGGGAGTTGCCTTTGGGATGACGAAGTGGGAACGATTGAAGAAGTTTGAGATTCCAATCGCGATGCCTGTCATCATGTCTGGGGTGCGCACCTCAGCGGTATTTATTATCGGAACAGCCACTCTTGCAGCGTTAATTGGGGCAGGGGGACTCGGTTCTTTCATCCTTCTTGGAATTGACCGCAACAACGCCAGCTTGATTTTAATCGGGGCGATCTCTTCAGCCGTTCTCGCGATTGCGTTTAGTACATTGTTGAAATGGATGGAACATGCCAAATTAAAAACGATTTTTGCAACCTTTATCGTCCTATTTGCGGGACTCGGAGCGTCTTTCGTTTCAGGGATGATGCCTTCGATGGGGCAACAAACGCTGATCATCGCCGGTAAATTAGGACCTGAACCAGAGATCTTAGCGAATATGTATAAACTCTTAATTGAGGAAAATACGAAGCTGAAAGTCGAAGTGAAACCAAACTTCGGGAAGACAACATTCTTGTATGAAGCCTTGAAGAATGGGGACATCGACATTTACCCAGAATTCACAGGAACGATTACGGAAAGCTTGTTGAAGCCTGCGCCAAAAGTGTCGCATGATCCAGAAGAAGTCTACGAATTGGCGAAAGAAGGCATCTTGAAGCAAGACAATTTGGCCTATTTGAAGCCGATGGAATACCAAAATACGTATGCCGTCGCGGTCCCAAGAGCGATTGCTGAAAAATACGGACTCAAGACCATCTCTGACTTGAAGAAAGTCGAAGGGCAATTAAAAGCCGGATTCACGCTCGAATTCAACGACCGAGAAGATGGAAACCGCGGCCTTCAAAAGGTATACGGATTGAACCTCAACGTCGCAACAATGGAACCAAGCCTGCGCTACCAAGCGATTCAATCGGGGGACATTCAAATCACCGACGCGTATTCAACAGACGCAGAAATCACACGCTACGACCTTGTGGTGTTAGAAGACGACAAGCAGTTATTCCCACCTTACCAAGGCGCACCTTTAATGAAGGAAGCGTTGTTGAAACAACATCCGGAATTGGAAGGCGTGCTTAATGTCTTAGCAGGAAAGATTACGGCGGAACAGATGAGTCGCATGAACTATGAAGTGGGAGTAGAGGGTAAGTCTGCTGAAACAGTTGCCCGTGAGTTCCTTCAAAGCCAAGGCTATCTTAAGTAGGAAACAGTGTTTCCATAAAAATACTTTCGGACCTTTGGGTTGTTATAGTAAAGATAACTGCTACACCGGGTTGAGACCTAAGGCTCACCCCGGTACAGTTATTATCGCCACTACGTAGATATCCAAATCAGACTGTAGTATAATTTATATTAATTAAATTAAAAGTAGAATTGAAGTGAAAAAGGAATCAAGCGGCTGCTTGATTCCTTTTTCTTATTCTTGAACTTTTTGGAACTGAAGGACAATTGTTTCTGGAAGATTATAAATTTCGTCATTTCCACTGAGTGTTAACGTTAGAATATCATTTTCGATTGAATATGAATATGTGACAGGTTTGTCGCTGAGAACAGAAGTTGTTGCTCGTATGTCACCTGCAAAGAAAATTGGGGCAGTGAAAGTAATGGTTTTTGCTTGAGTGTCCACTTTCCCGTTTTTAATCGTTCCATCAAGGGTCTGCTTATCCTCTGAAAGACCACCGACTGCATCAGGGAATTTTTTGAAAAGAAGTTCAACATAGCTCTGATATCGTTTGAGTCCTTCTTCTTTTGAAATATTTTGATTTTTAAACTCAGTATCATAGTATGCTTCAAAGCTAATATTCATATCATAGGCGCCATGATATTCAGCAGTATTACCATTAATCGTAATTTCAGAAGCAATCGTTGTTTTTTCAGCACCGATTAGCATAATTAGCAATCCGTCAAATTGATCTACCGGATTAGTGTATATTAGAATGCTTTCTAGACTGTCACGCAGATTATAAATCTTCCATTTTCCATCTAAAGAAACTTCCTGTTTGGCAGTTTCGGTTGTCGCTTCAGACTGTGCTACAGTAGTTTCTTCTTGTTTTCCGGTACAGCCTGCAAGAAGGAGTAGTGAAAGGAAAGCAACCCACAGTGTTAATTTTTTTGTTATTGATTGATACATGTGAAGGCTCCTTTCTATTCTGTTACTTTCTTGAATGTCATTTTCATGGTTGCTAAAACGCCTCGCTCGTTATTGCCTCTAGCGCTGACTACGAGGGTATCCCCATCTAATTCATATTGATAAGTGATTGGACGAGCGGGTTGCATGGTAATTCCTAATGAAAATGTCATGAGGAGAGTTGGTGTTTCTTTAAAAGTAATCGTTTTGTTACTTGTATCTATAGCACCTTCAGGCAGAGAGAAATCGAATTGGTTCGTTTCTTTGTCCATCTCGATTTTAGTGACTTTTAAAGCTGGAAGGATTTTTGCATAACCATCATATAAAACAGACTTGAATTCGGATTTATCTGGGAAAGCATTTTTATAAATATGTTCATATAGATTCTCGTAATATTTTGTGAAGTTATAGCTGTATTTAAATTCAGCTTCATTTCCTGAAATGACGAGTTGCGGTTTCCAGTCAGCTAAATCATCAATCGCATAGGCGTACTGAGTTGGGTCAGCACCTCTTAGGACAAATGATTTTCTTAAAGTGGTCTTCACATCAGTTAATTCCCAAGTGCCATCAAGAGTTTCGTTCTGCGCAACAGTTGTTTCTTGTGTAGTTGCTTGGCTAGTTGTTGTTGCGGTACTGCATCCTGCAAATAGGAGGGCACATAAAACCGTTAACAGAGTTAGCCAATATTTTTTAGTCCAGTGTTTCATAAAAGGACCTCCTAAAAGTTGTTCTTATTATTATATCGTAACTCTTTGTGACAAAAATCGCAAATCATTCTACGGAATACTTTAAAGTGGAAATGGAGTATAAAAAAAGGAATGTAGTCTAACTACATTCCTTTTTGGCTTGTTAGAGTGTCTAAGTAAGTCATCCTAGCGAATAGATTATTCCGCTACTTTTTTGAAACGCATTGTGTAGTAGAGAGTAACCGAATCTCCATTGTCAAGGTCTTGTTTTTGTTCGAGTGACAGTGTTAATATTCCATCTTCAAGGGTATATTTATAGGTCACTGGATATACGAATTTCCCACTCGAGAATGTTACTAAATCAATGAACATTGGTGCGTTCTTGAATTCAAACGTACCGGCACTTTCGTTAATGGTGATTTCTTTTAAGGTTTGATGGATTTCATATTTTTCATCATTGAACTCAAAGCTGAGGGGGAGATTATGTTTGTTATAAGTTTCCAGGTTTTTTTTCAAATCGTCATACTGATTTTTAATATATTGTTCTTTGGTTCCTTGGACACTTGTTAACTTTTGAGCCTTCGCGTAGTCATAGAAGTTGCCGACAGCCACATTGGTCGTTGCTGTAAGATCGTATACGGCAGAATCCCCTGTAATCGTTAGTGTCGGCGTCACGTCCTTGAAGGCATCAGAGTAGATGAGTCGGCGTGGAAGTCGACTCGAAAACTCCTCATATCCTAAGCTACGTTCGAGAGTACTTCTGAAGTCGATTTGTTCCCATTTTCCTTCCAGTGGATTGGAAGGAGCAGTTGTTGTAGTTGTCGTTGTAGCAGTTTGATTTCCGCAGCCGGCAAGCATTAAAAGAGAGCAGCCAGCAATGAATAATGGTTTTAAGTATTGTTTAAACATGGTCGCATCTCCTTTCTATTTCTTTTCTGCACTTGGTACGCGTTTGAAAGTCAGTTCAAAATGAACAGGAAGATTATCCTTCGTCTTCATATCGGCGTAGATGGTCAAGATGCCGTCTTTTACTTCATAGTTGTAAGTTGCTGGATCTAATCTATGATCTTTACCCGCTGTCGTTAGAGGGAAAGAGTCAAGAATGATGAGCCCTTCGTCGAATGTGACAGTCTTCGCACTTTCGTCAACCGTTCCTGTAGCTTCATAGCTGTAAGTTCCAGTTGATGTATCCATTGACGCTTTATATTTCTTGAAGTTTTGCACGAACTCTGTTTGTCCGTTAATATAACGGCTAACAAATGCGTCTTCTGTCATTTTTTTCTTATCCTTAGAAATATCGTAGTAAGCTTTGGCAAATTTCTTCGAGTCATATTGATAGCTTAGCTTAACGTTTGTGCCATCAACGGAGAATTTCATCTTGAAATCTTTAAAGGCTTCAATAAATTTTTTAAATGTATAAGAGTTCATATCAAATGGGGAAAAAGCTGTTTGAATCGATTCGAGCTCAAATACGGATTCCCATTCACCAGCAATATTATTTGTATCTTTTTGTTCTTGTTGTGCTTGCGCTTGTTGCGCGTTATTGGCATTTTGGTCTGAAGCTTGGTTCTGTCCACATCCAGCAATCACAAAAATTGCGCCAAGAGAGAAGAGACCAAGAAACAGTTTCTTAGTTTGTCTAATCATTGTTAGACCTCCTTCAAACAGATTGTTGTATTATGCTTATATTATACTTCTAATATTTTTATTTTACAAGGGTTTTCACAAAAATTACCATTTTCTTCCGTCACCTCACCATTATTCAACAGGAGAAGAAGGAGCCAATCAGCTCTTCATTTATTGGACTAGCTTGGATGGAGATTCGGATAAACACACTTTACGGTTCTGCCTCTATTTAAAAAAATAACTATTAGGACATAAAAAAGAATGTAGTAATACTACATTCTTTTTTAGAGCTGTCTGGGAAAATGTTCCTAGCGAAGAGATTATTCCGCTACTTTTTTGAATTTGGCAGACATAACCGTATTTAAATTATTCTTGCCATCGCGTTGCTCAATCGTCAACGTTAAAATATCTCCATCAATCGAGTATTTATACGTAGTTTCTTTATTGGCAGGTCCAATAGATAGGATTGCAAGCTGCACAATATTGATTGCTTCTGGGAAGACAATCGTTTGGTTTGCTGTATCTAATTTACCATTTTTCAATACAGAATGAATCGTGCTATTATCTTTATCAAACTCATAAGTTGTATTTGGGTAGTCTTTAGCAGCTCCTTGTAGAGTAGTCGATAATCTAATAAATTGATTTTTAATATATTCGTCTTTTGTTTGCGTTACTTTAGATCCGTCTTTTTGTTTTAAGTAATCGTAGAACATTCCAAAACCATCTGCTAGCGATACAGTATAGTCAAATTCGACTGATGTACCTGTAATGTTTAACGTTGGTTTCAAATCTTTCCATGCCTCAGGATAGATCAGCTTGATAGCTGAATCATCATTGTCAAAGTCTTTATAGGCTAAGCTACGTTGAAGAGCTGGTCTGAAATCAATGGCTTGCCATTTTCCTTCAATTGGAACTGGGTCTTTTTGAGTAGTGCTACCTTTACGTTTGAAGTGTAGTTCATAGTGAACTGGAAGATTATTTTTCTTCGCTTTTCCGTCAATAGTTACGTAAAGCATGTCATCTTTTAGTTCGTAATGATATGTGTTTGGCGAAATGCGGTTTTCACCAAATGAGAAGAAGAATGAGTTTGCTACTGAAATTCCTTCATCAAAGGTCATAGTTTTGGCATCTTGATCAATAGAACCCGTTGCTTCGTAGCTAAATACACCTGTTTCTTTATTCATGCTGACTTTGTATTTCTTAAAGTCGGCTGCGAGGTTTTCATGAGAGTCATATTGGAGTTTTTTGAATTCTTCTTCAGTCTTTCCTTTAGCGTCTTTTGAGAAAGTGGAGAAAGCTTTAATAAAGTTATCAATGTTATAATCGTATTTAATCGTTGCCGTATTGTTTTCAATCTTCATGTCCATTTTGAAGTCTTTGACAGAGTCAAGCAATCGTCCAAAGTTTAATCCATAGAGAGTATAGGCTCCGATGGAATACGAAAAAGCATCGACTACATCGACCAATTCCCAATCACCATCAATTGTTTCCACTTTTGGTGCTTCTGTTTGAGCGGCATTTTGAGAGCTGCTTTGGTCTTGAGAACAAGAAGCCAGTACGAAAACTGAGAATAGAGCAACTAGTGTTAAAAATAATTTCTTATAATGTCTAAACATCGTTAGACCTCCTTAATAGAGTAATTCTAATATAATTAAATTATAACGATTACAATTTTTATTTGCAACGGTTTTCACGAAAATTACAACCTTGCCCCGTAATTTCACCGATTATTCAAATGAGAAGTGTAAAAATCTTCTGCACGGCTGGAGCAGTATTTGAGGTTCTTTAGGTATATTAAGTGAAATTCAGTCCCTTAAGTCTATTAAAATACGAAGAACCTTTGGGTAATAGGAACGATAACTGCGACAAACAAGCAATGTGAAATGGGAGTAAGACAGAAGAAACAGTGCTTTTCTGTTTCTTCGTAGTCTTACCCCCGCAAGGACAAATAGGATTGACCAAACTACTTGATAGTGAAGGTCAATCCATTTGTCTACTGCGTCTACATTATTTAAGTTAACAATATGAAAATTGCAAGCTTGCTAGGGTTGAGACCTAAGGCTCAACCCGGTGTAGCAGTTATCATAACTATTACGAACCAAAGGTTCTAAAGTATTTTAATAGAAACTAGTTTTGAACTTTCTTAAACTTCAATTCATAGTAAATATTAAATCTTCGGCCAGTTTCATGCCTTTCATAGGTAAGGGTTAAAATATCGCCGTCTATTGTGTAGTTATAATCTGTATCCAACATTGCTATAGAAAAGTTTGAAAAAATGACAAGATCCGAAATAGCCATTGGATTATCGAAAGTAATTATATTTCTGTCTGTATTAACTATTCCATCTGGGATTACAGTATGGACAGTGTAGTTTGCCTCATCAATATCAATTTTTGAATATTTACTCGCACTTAAATTTGTTTTAATCATATTATTAAAATAGTACGTACGTATGTACTCTTCTTTTGGCTCTAGTTTTATTTTAGCATTTTTTTTATGATATTCGTAGATGCTATTATAGGCGTCTGTTAGATTAACCGAACCCTCATAAGTAGCTTTATTTCCAGAAATTGTTATTGTTGGCTTTAAATTTTTTAACGTATTCCAGTAAACTTGTAGAAGCAGTTTTCTTTCATATTGATCATGAAGACGATAGAAAAGCCCACGTAAGAAGGCGTCACTAGAATTTATAAGTTCCCATTTTCCGTCTAAAGAAGCTGTCTGTTTTGTAGTTGTTGCTGCCGTATTATTTTCTGAACCAGTGACACGTTCGAATCTTAATTCTGCATGAGCGGGTTGCTGGGTTTTAGAATCAATACCATCCAAAGAAACGAGAAGAAGATTATCTTTCAATTCATATTTATATGTAATTGGGTCATATGTCTCCGTCAATGTCATAGGAAAGCTCATGTTAAAGTTTAACGGCTCTTGGAAGGACATAGTTTTATCTGTATCATTTATGGTTCCAGGAGCATAGAAACTAAAGGCGCCCGTTGTCACATCCAATGTGGCTTTATTTGTCTTGTATTTATCTGCCAATTCTTTAGTACGTTTAAATAGGTTTGTTTTGAAAACTTCAGCAGAATCTTTTTTATTAGTTCCTTTATAAAGATTGTTTGAGAAATTATTTAAGTCAGTAGAGTAGCTGACCTCAACCTTGTCACCGTTAACCTTCAAACGCATGTCTAAGTCGTCAAAAATTGTTAAAAAGTATCCGAATTGTACTTCATCTATTTCGAATAAAGAGTAAATAGATTGGATTGAATTACGAATGTCCGTTAGTTTCCATTCACCCTCAATATCGTTTACTTTCTTCGGTACTTCTGTTGTAGCAGCTGGTGAACTTTCAGAGTTGTTTGAGCCCTGAGAGCATCCAGCAATGACCAAAACTGAGAAGAGAGTCAGTAGAGTAAGAATGATTTTTTTACTATGTCTAAACATTGTTAGACCTCCTTAAAAAGAGTTTTATATTCGTTAATTAGTTTTTGCCTCAGAAACTTTCTTGAATTTCATTTGGTATACCAGATGCAAGTTTTCCTCTTTCAGTATACGCTCTGCTTTTATCGTCAACGTGTCACCAACAATCTCATATTGATACTTCAACGGTTTTTCTTGGTCGGTGATATACAGTGGGATGACTGCAAAAATATTTGGAACTTCCGGGAAGGTAATCGTTTTGTTTTTTGTATCTAGAACGCCATCTTTCAACACAGATTTAATCGTCGATGTTTGTTCATTCCAGTCAACTGTGTGGTATTTGAGATTACCATACGTCGTTTTTGCTAGACCAACAATATAGTTAATCGCATTTTCTTTGTAGCTAAATTGTTTTTTGCCAATCACATCCCCATACGCATCCAAGAATTTTGACATGTTTGCGGTGTATTCAAATGTAACCTTATTTCCTTGAATCTTGAGGACTGGAACGACGTCTTTAAGGGCCTCTGTTGCCTTTAAGCGACTGGCCGCATCGTCGTATTGGAGTAGAAATACCTTCTCAAGAGTATCTCTAAAGTCGACGGCTTGCCACGTTCCTTCCACATCAACAGAAGCAGGTTTTGGAGCTTCTGTGGTTGGAGTTTGACTTTGTGTTTGTTGTACTTGTTGTTGTTCGTTTCCACATCCTGCAATGAACAGTAGAGAGAAGAGGGAAACCATCCATAAAGTAAATTTTTTCATGTTTGCCACTCCTTTCTTATTGTCCGCCTAATCGATTGAAACGAATACGCATTTCTCGAGGATAGCCTTCTTGAATATCGCCTTCAATGAAGAGTGTCATTTGATTGCCATCCACTGTGTAGTTATACGTAATAGGTTTCAAAGGATCAATGCCAATTCCCATGACAAGCCCCTTTAAGAAAGTCGGTGTTTCAGGGAAGGTAATTGTATGTTTTTCCTTATCAATTTCACCTTTTAAAGAGTAGTCATAGGCCAAGTTCGCATCGTCTGTTGTAACCTGTGCATGCTGATATTTCTTAACAGCTTCTTTGAACCCCTCAAAATTATTTTTTACATAGGTATCTATATCAGGAGTTTTCAGTTGGAGGCCTTTGTATTGATCCTCATAAATTTTTTTTACGCTAAGATAGTACTTCAATTCGACCGTATTCTCATTAATATCGAGCGTCATTTTTACGTCGTTGAAGTCTTCTACTACATATGCAGCAACAAATTTATTGATATTCATAGCCAAGAGAATCTTCTGCATCGTTAAAGGTTGTTCAGTCCATTCCCAGGATTCCTGTGGGGATGCATTTTGTGCTTTAGAATCGGTCGTTTGGCTCTGGCACCCTGCAACGAAGAGTAGAGTAGCGAACGCCAAGAATCCGAAAAGCATCTTCTTTGACTTACCTAACATAGAGTTACCTCCTAAAAGTTGTTACTTCCATTTTATCATTAACTGGAATGATTATAAAGTGAAACTTTGAGCGAGTGTCGTTTGAACAGTGGGCATAACGAAAAGAGGAAAAGTCTTCAGCACAGATGGAGCAGTATTTGAGATTCTTAAGAAGAATTGTGTAAGGAAGAATTCTTTAAGTCTATTAAAATACGAAGAACCTTTGGGTAATAGGTATGATAACCGCTCAAAACAAGCAATGTGAATTAGAGCGGGTTAAAGTTTTCAACTTTTACCCGCTCTTTGAAGCTTGCTAGGGTTGAGACCTGAGGCTCAACCCGGTGTAGCAGTTATCATAACTATTACGAACCAAAGGTTCTAAAAGTATTTTAATAGAAATCAGTTTTGAACTTTCTTGAATTTCAATTCGTAGTAAATATTATAAATTTTGCTAGAATTAGGCTTTTCATAAGTAATTGTCAAGATATCACCGTCTAATGAGTAGTGATAAGTTGTTTCTAAATATGCTTGAGATGCTTCAGAAAAAATGACGAAATCTGCAATAGCCATTGGATTTGGGAAAGTGATAGTTTTATTATTTGTATCCACCTTTCCATCTGGTACTACAGTATGGACACTGTAGTTTGCCTCATCAATTTCAATTTTAGAGTTCAAACTTACTGATAAATCTGTTTTAAGTCGATTAAAGTAGAAATTGATGTATTTTTCTCTTGAATCTTTATTTTCTGTCTTAGTGGTTTGATAATAATAGTCGTAATCGGCATTATAGGCGTCTGTTAGATTAACCAAAACGTCATAAGCAGCGGTATTTCCAGAAATCGTTAAGGTTGGTTTTAAATCCTTTAACGCATTCAAGTAAATTAATTGGAAAGCTTTTTTATTTTTTATATTCACACGATAGAAGAGCCCTCGTAGTAAGGCTTCTCTAGTATTCATCAGTTCCCATTTTCCATCTAAAGAAACTGTCTGTTTAGAAGTTGCTTCTTTCGTTTTGTTTTCTGAACCAGTGACACGTTCGAATTTTAATTCAACATGAGCCGGTAGCTGTGTTTCTTTTTCGGTTCCGTCCATAGAGATAATTAGTAGATTATCTTTTAATTCGTATTTATACGTGACTGGATCATATGCCTCCGTAAATGTCACAGGGAAGTACATAATGAAGTTTAACGGTTCTTCGAAGGTCAGGGTTTTATCTTTAGCATTGACAGTCCCTGGGGCGTAGAAAGTAAAGGCACCCGTTGCTGTATCTGTAGTGACTTTGTTTGTCTTGTAAGGGTCTGCTAATTCTTTAATTTTTGGAAATAGTTTTTCTTTAAAAGCTTCAAGTGTTATATCTTGTTTAGAGATTTTATAATAGTCCTCTGCAAAACGATTTAAGTCAGTAGAGTAGCTAACTTCCACATTTTCGCCACTAACCTTCAAGCGCATGTCTAAGTCGTCAAAAGTCGTTAATAACTTTCCAAATGTATCAACATTTAATTTGTATATAGAATAAACAGACTGCATTGAATTATGAATGTCTGTTAGTTTCCATTCGCCTTCGATTTCTGTTGTTATTTTCGTTTCTTCCGTTTTAGCAGCTGCCGAACTATCGGAGTTATTTGAGCCTTGAGAGCACCCTGCAATAACGAATACTGAAAAAAGTGAAAGCAGAGCGAACATGTATTTCTTTCCAAGTCTACCCATTGTGAACCTCCTAAAAAGAGTCTTGTATATGCCTTTATGATACGTTTATTGATATAAGTTTGCAACGGTTTTCACGAAAATTACAACCTTGCTTTGTCATTTCACTGATTATTCAAGATGAAAAGAGCAAAAGTCTTTAGTAGAAGGAAGCGATTATATGAGATTCTTAAGAAGAATTGTGTAAGAAAGAATTCTTTAAGTCTATTAAAATACGAAGAACCTTTGGGTAATAGTTATGATAACCGCGACAAACAAGCAATGTGAAATAGAGCGGGTTAAAGTTTTTAACTTTTACCCGCTCTTTGAAGCTTGCTAGGTTTGAGACCTGAGGCTCAAACCGATGTAGCAGTTATCATAACTATTACGAACCAAAGGTTCGAGAGTATTTTAATAATGCACTTAATAAATTACTTTTGCACTTTCTTAAATTTCATCGGATAAACCAAACGGATTCCAGTTTCTTTAAAGACCTTTTCAGCGTACATTGTAAGAATATCGCCATTGACCTCATAATGATACGTAATTGGGACTTCTGTTGAAGAAATATAAAGTGGAAGAATACCAAATAGATTTGGAACATCCGGGAAGACAATCGTTTTTGCGTTTGTGTCTAGAACGCCACCTTCTTGTTTTCCTTTATAGATATAAGTTTCGTCGTTATAAGTACCAGATAAGTCTTCCGATTTTTTAATATTTTTTTGGGCATTTGCAGCAAGAACTCTAGCAGCTTCTGCCTTGTCCTTAGCGATATCTTTATGTGCTTCAGCAAAGAACTCGAAGTATTTATTCATATCGGCCGTGTACGTAAGAGTCACTTTTGTTCCCTCGATGGTTAAAGTAGGAGAGACATCTTCAAAAGCCTCTGTTACTCTCAATCGGGTATACGCGTCCTTGTAAGTATATAAAAATGTACGTTCTAATGTATCTCTAAAGTCGATTGCTTGCCATTCACCTTCAAGAGCGACTGGAGCAGGGGCTTCTGTTGTTGTTTCAGCAGTCGTTTGTTCTGGCTTTTGTTCAGCACATCCTGCAACGAGTAGAAGAGTAAGAAGCGACATTGTCCATAGCGAAATTTTTTTCATCATTTTCATCATTCATCACTCCTTCTATTTGTTCTCTTCTGTATAGTTGAAACGAAGACGCATCACAAGCTTCAAGCCTTTATCATTTTTGCCCTCAGCAGAAAGGGTCATTTGTTTTCCCTCTACTGTATAGTTATACGTCATGGCCTCTAGTGGGTTGGAAGTAGGTCCTAAGATAATTTTGCTTAGGAATGTTGGAGTTTCCGGGAAAGTAATCGTGTGATTGTCCGGATCAATAGTTCCTGTTAGCGTATAGTCATATGCGTAATTTGCTTCGTCGACTGTGATTTTTGTATGTTGAAGAGTTGCTACATAGGCTTTTAAATCTTCTGTTTTCTTTTGGACATATGTTTTGAAATCAGGTGTCGTAAGGTTTTGTCCTTTATATTGGTCTTCGTAAATTTTGAGATAGTCAAAACGATACTTCAATTCAACCGTCTTGTCTTTAATCGTCATCGTCATTTTGACATTATCTAAGTCATCCAACATCAATGCTGCAGCGCGGGATTCCACATTAGTAGCAAGGAATACCTTTTGCAACGTCGATTGTTGTTCGGTCCATAACCACGTTCCTTGTGGGTTTTTCGTCAAATCTTGTGGAGCTTTAGGTCCTTGCTGTGTAGATGCCTGACAGCCTGCGATAAGCAGTAGGCTGGCAATCGCCAACAAACCTAAAATCATCTTCTTAATCTTATAAAACATAAACGTGCCTCCTAAAGTTGGTTGTCTTCATTTTATCATTAAATGGAATAATTATAAAGTGAAAGTTTGAGCGTAGTCTCATTTGAACGGTGGGCATAATGAAAAGAGGAAAAGTCTTCAGCACAGATTGAGTAGTGTTTGAGATTCTTAAGAAAGTTGTGTGAGGAAGAATTCTTTAAGTCTATTAAAATACAAAGAACCTTTGGGTAATAGAAATGGGAGTAAGACAGAAGAAACAGTGTTTTTCTGTTTCTTCGTAGTCTTACCCCCGCAAGGACAAATAGGATTGACCAAACTACTTGATAGTGAAGGTCAATCCATTTGTCTACTGCGTCTATATTGTTTAAGTTAATAAAATGAAAAGATTAAAAAATCTATTTAGCTGTCTTATAGAAGTTGCGAAGACCTTTAACAATCCCTTCAACGAGTTTGTTTTGGTATTTATCATCGCTAATCTTCTTGTATTCAGGGCTATCCATGTACCCAAGTTCTATTAGAACGGCAGGTTTAACTGTTTCACGAAGAACAGCGTAGTTAGACCCGTGAACACCGCGGTCGTTTGCACCTGCAACAGACACAACTGAGTTATGAATGTTTTCGGCTAGACGTTTGCTTTCGCTGAGACGAACAGGGTTGTCATGAGCCACTTTATTAATACGAGGCTTAATGTCGTCGTCTGGTTCGTAGATGTATGTTTCCACACCGCTACGGTTTGCCCCTGGAACGCCTGTTGCGTTGAAGTGGATACTGATAAATACATCCGCATCCGTCTTGTTCACCATTTCAGAACGTTCAGTAACGTAGTCCACATACACATCTGAGTCGCGAGACGTTAAAACAGTGTAGCCAAGTTTTTCAAGTTCGCTTCTAAGTTTACGGTAAATCGACATGTTTAAATCTTTTTCGCGAAGTCCGTTGTATACTGCACCTGGGTCACGTCCGCCATGACCTGGGTCAAGGAAGACCACGTTTTTGTAGTTTCCGTAGTTAACAGGAGCAGGAACTTCTGCAATCCATAAACCATTTTCTTGGAAGGCGTGTTTTTTGCCATCGATGGTAACGATGTTTCGAGCATAAACACCGTCAGCTTGAAGATAGAATTTACCACCGTAGTTCGGATCGTAAATCCATTCGTTTTCAGCCATCATACCGTCAGCCTTAACGTAGTAAGAACCAATCCATTTATTTGTATCGAGTTCTCCATACTTACGGAAGTGGTACCATTTGCCTTTAATTTGAAGCCATTGATTTTTAACATAGGTTCCATCTTCTTTTAAATAGTACGTTGCTTTGTAATTTGGATCGTAAATGAATTCGCTCTTGGCCATATATCCGCCAGCCTTCAAGTAGTAGTCGCCTTTCCACTCGCGGCTTGCGTAAGTACCACCTGGTTTAATATAGAACCAGCTATTGTAGTTTCTGTCGAAAACCCATTCGTTATCGGCCATCGCACCGCTATCTTTTAAGAAATAGCTGCCGCTCCATTCGTGAGAGTACATCACACCATTATCGTGGAATGCGTACCAAACACCACCGATTTTCTTCCAGTCGCCACGGAATACTTTTCCGCCAGATAGAGCATAGTACCATTTACCACCTTGGTAGCTCCAGCCTGGACTAACGAGCATCCCTTCGATGTCCACAAGATAGCCATCTGGAGTAACAGTTGATTTTAACATCTTTCCGTCAGCGCCAAAGTAGTACCAGCGTCCTCCGTGCCATTTCCATGTATTTGTGATTGGCTTACTATCCACTTGGTAGTACGTTTCGCCATCTGCTTTGTAAAGACCAGTGTATTTTGGTTCTTCACCTGGCTTATACACACGAATATCGACGTCGTTTTTAGAATCTTTTGGAAGAGTCCCTTCCGCAGTCGTTGTTGTTTCTGTCGTTGGTTGAACGGTCGTTTCGGTTTGTGTCGTCTCTGCAGCAACCGCATGTGCCGAAAGGGCGAATAGGGCAGCCGTTAAGAGTGTGACTTTACCTGTAAGTTTCATAAAAACCTCCTTGGTTAAATTTTTCCTTTTTAAGTGTACCAAATAAGGACGGAAACCGCAATTTCCTAAAATAAAATTCACACTTTTGTCATAGGAATAAAATGGAACTGCAATAAACGAATCGCTTCAGGGCACTGAAATCGTGAATCTATGGGAAATCTGAAATAGGAACACTTGAACTCGTGAAGAAACGCTAGTAGATGTGCTATAATCGAGAGTATGAAAACAACAGAACAACCAAACCAACCAAAAAATCAAATTATTAAAGGAACCTTGATGACGCTTTTTGCCGGGATTGCCTGGGGAATGAGTGGCGCATGTGGTCAATACTTGATGGCACACGGTATGGGCGTGCTTGCCTTGACCGACCTACGACTCATTATCTCCGGAGTCTGCCTGCTCACGATGAGCTACGCGTTCACCCGGGGACAACTCGTCGCCTTCTTCAAGGAAAAGAAGAACTACGCTAAGATTACGATCTTTGCGTTTATCGGGCTCTTCATGAACCAGTTTACTTACCTTGAGGCGATTCACCTCAGTAATGCCGGTACCGCCACGGTCTTGCAGTATCTCTGCCCAGTGATTATTCTCGTGTACATGTGCTTAAAAAATCGCACGGCACCAACCATGTCTGAAGTGATGTCGATTGTCCTAGCAATTCTGGGGACATTCATTATTGCCACACACGGGCAACTCAATCAACTGAGCGTCACGCCACTCGGGCTCTTCTGGGGGATTTTTAGCGGATTTACGTATGCCATCTACATCATGCTTCCGATTAAACTCATTCAAGAGTACGGGAGTCTAACTGTGATTGGAGTAGGGATGGTTATTGCCGGAGTGATTCTATTCCCGACGAGCGGCCTTACAACGCTGGACATCACATATAGCCTGGATATCATTGCTGCCCTCGTAGGCATTATCGTTATTGGAACGATTATCTCGTACACGATGTTTTTAAAAGGAACGAGCTATATCGGACCGGTGAAGAGTAGTTTGATTGCTGCCGTCGAACCGATTTCTGCGGTATTTTTCGCTTTCCTCATCATGAACGAGCAATTCTTTATGATTGACTTTGTCGGCATGGCGATGATTCTAGCAGCCGTGGTCCTCATCTCGGTCAAAGACTTGTTGAAAGAGCGCCGAAAGAGGGAACAAGGCGTCATTGATTAGAAACGAACCTTATAAACACTTGCAGGATAAAAACTACAGGTGTTTTTCTTTTGCGGAAAAAAGGACGAAGGAGCATTGAATGTACGAAAGTACAATCCAAGATATCGCAGTAGTCGTACCAATGAAATGCTTGGCCGAACTACTTGAAGTCGGCGAACTCTTTGCCTTCCTCGGAAGCGACGAAGCCAGTTCCTTCATAGGAAGACAAATCGTCATCGACGTCGGCAGCACCTTATTAGAAAGCATGAGTATGGGTACGAGAAAAAATTTAAATCTAAAAAACTTGAGGAGCCAATCGTTGAGTCTATGATTATTACAACAAAAAACGAATTAAAGTAAAATTAAAAGGACTTAATCCTGTACAATACAGAACTAAATACTTCGCTTTAATTAATTGTCTAACTTTTTTGGGTCAGTACATTGTTGCTTCATTTCTTTTATATTTAAAAATTGTCATAACAGGATTCATTTTATGACACATTTTTTTTGCCAAAATTTGAGTTTTTCTATCTAGATAAGTATTGTATGATAAATTCATCAAATAAGGAGTGCGTTTTTCAGGTGCTGGAAAACGTCATTCTAGAATAAAGGAGAAGAAAAATGTCAAACAAATCTTTTAAAGTGAGACTCCAAAAACTTGGAACAACACTTTCTAATATGGTCATGCCAAATATCCCAGCCTTAATCGCTTGGGGTGTCTTAACGGCATTAGTAATTCCAAACGGATACCTTCCAAATGAAGAGTTAAGTAAGATGGTATCCCCAATGTTAACTTACGTAATTCCGATTCTAATCGCGTTTACAGCTGGATTCAATGTATACGGACATCGTGGAGGTGTTGTCGGTGCTGTTGCTGCATTCGGGGCAGTCGCAGGAACTACAGTACCAATGATTATCGGTGCGATGATTATGGGGCCTCTTACAGCTTGGCTAATGAAGAAATTCGACCAAACAGTACAACCAAAAATCAAACCTGGTTTTGAAATGTTAGTCAATAACTTCTCTGCAGGTTTCCTTGCATTCGGTATGATGCTTGTTGCTTTCTATTCAGTTGGACCAGTTGTTGCGAACTTAACAACATTAGTAGGACAAGGGGTAGATGCATTAGTTACT
Organism: Granulicatella sp. 20925_1_45; assembly: GCF_041433555.1. Lineage (NCBI taxonomy): Bacteria > Bacillati > Bacillota > Bacilli > Lactobacillales > Carnobacteriaceae > Granulicatella > Granulicatella sp. 20925_1_45. The sequence continues at coordinate 48,295 of NZ_JAPWBR010000012.1, forward strand.
GTTAAATTATTACCATTAGCAAACATCATTATTGAACCAGCTAAAATCTTATTCTTAAACAATGCATTAAACCACGGAATCTTTACTCCAATTGGAACACAACAAGTGGTAGATGCCGGTAAATCAATCCTATTCTTACTTGAAGCTAACCCTGGACCAGGTCTTGGTATCTTACTTGCTTTTGCGTTCTTCGGAAAAGGTTCTGCAAAATCATCTTCATGGGGTGCAATGTTAATTCACTTCGTCGGTGGGATTCATGAAATTTACTTCCCATACGTAATGATGAAACCAGCAATGTTCCTTGCTGTTATCGCAGGTGGTGTATCTGGTACATTCACATTCCAATTATTAGGAGCAGGATTAACTTCAGCTGCTTCACCAGGTTCAATCATCGCAATCTTAGGAATGGCTCCTAAAGGGTTCATGCCTCACTTAGTTGTATTAGCCGGTGTATTAGTAGCTGCTGCTGTATCATTTGTAGTAGGTTCATTCATCTTAAAACTCGACAATTCAGAAGAAGGATCACTTGAAGCTGCTCAAGCGGCTACTACAGCTGCAAAAGCAAAAGCAAAAGGACAAGCCGCTGCTGCTTCACCTGAATTTTCAACAATCTCTACTGATTCAGTAAAACGTATTATCTTTGCATGTGACGCTGGAATGGGAAGCTCAGCAATGGGTGCTTCACTTCTTCGTAACAAAATTCAAAAAGCAGGTTTTGAAAATATTCCTGTTACAAACCAAGCTATCTCAACACTTGAAGATACAGATTACACATTAATTGTCACTCAAGAAGAATTAGCAGACCGCGCTGCACAACGTACACCAAGAGCTATTCACGTAGCCGTTGATAACTTCTTAACATCACCAAAATACGATGAAATCGTAGCACAATTAACAAACGGAACCGTTCACTCAGCTGAAACAGTTGCACCAGCGCAAGAAGATGCAGCAGTTGATTTAAACTTTGTCGACGAAGTTGTCTTTGCTTATGACAAAGCGGAAGGATCTGCAACAATGGGTCGTGAAACATTACAATCTATCTTCCGTTCAAATGATGTGAAGATTCCAGTTGTGACAGTTCCACTTGATCAATTAGCAGAACATAATGCTAAAAATATCTTGGTTGTTACAACGATTGCACAACAATCACAAGTACAAGAAGCTGCACCAAATGCGCAATTATTAGTAGTCGACAGTGTTGTAACAACACCAGAATATGATAAATTAATTGCTCGCATGCACAAATAATTAAAGGTTTTCTCGATAAAAGAGTATAATGAAGATATGTTATTTACAAATCGAGAAGAACAATTGATTAAAGCCTTTCTGGAACTCGGAAAGCTTTCCGTAAAAGAAATGATGGAACTCTTAAAGGTTTCAACAAGAACGGTTTATCGGACCATCTCTGATTTAACCATTAGCTTGGAACCTTTAGGCATCCAACTAATTAAAGAGGGGAAAAAATACTATCTAGAAGGAGACTTGCAACGCTTAGAGAGTGATACGATCACGATGAGCAGCACCCCGACAGATCGGTTATTACACCTCACCTATCTCTTACTTAGTGAAGAGAGCCCTATTACGAATGAGGTGCTCCAAGAGCACCTCTTCGTTTCAAATGTAACGATTATTCAGGACATTGCACTGATTGAGAAGCGATTAGCACATTTCAATCTGACACTCAACCGCCAAAAAGGATATATGATTCAAGGAGATGATTGGCAAAAGAGGAGAGTGTTAGCAATCGTCCTGTCTAATGCTATTTCTATACAGGAATTGGCGAACGGGCAATGGGAAGGATTTAGTCATTTAGAAAAGAATACAGTTGCCGTATGCAAAAAGGCCTTAGAAGGGCAAAGTACCGCTCTTGGAACATTAGATCCAAAAATCAAGGAGTTCTTAACTTTTTTATTAGCATTAGCGGATAATCGGTTAAGCCCCAAAACGATTAGTGGCATCTCCAAAGACGCTCTCACCATTTCGAAAACGCTCTTTAAGGAGCTTAGCGATGAAGCGTCATCACGTTTTTATAATATACAAGAGATCGTGTCGTTTGCCAAAATCATCGATGAAACGGTACTAAAGAGACAGGAAGTTCCTCTTTATCGCGAACGCTTTGATAGTGAATTCTACTACAGCGTCAGCCAATTAATCGATAGCGTTTCGCGTTTTACGAAGATTGATTTTATTCGAGATAAAGCTCTCTTTACGTTTCTCTTTCATCATCTAAAGCTAGCCTTAGCCGTACCGGTTTTATACCCAGAAGGTTCGTCTTATCATGTGGCGTCTCTAGTCACCAAGAAAAATGAGTATCTGAATGATATCGTCAGCCTCGTTGTTCGCGATATCTTCCCAAGTTATCTGAACAGTGAGTATGAACATTCTCTCATTACGTTGCATTTTGCTTCGAGTCTAAGAAGAAGTCCGGATATCTATCCGATTCGCGTATTACTTGTGACGGATGAACGACCACTCATGACGAACTTACTGATTACAAAAATGCAAAGTATTGCACCGTTCGTGGGACAAATCAAGGTGGTCTCCAGTAGTGAGCTCGAGGGGATTGAGCTTCAAGCTTTTGATTACACATTGTCGACAAAGCCAGTGGTAGGCTATCAGTTTGATACCATTTCTGCCTTTCCTTCTGCTAAGGAAATCCTGGAATTACAAGAGTGCTTACAACGCGTCCAAGAAAATATCACAGTTCGCCGAACGGAACGTCCTGTTGAAACAATTGCGTTTGATTTACAGGCGTACCTACAATCTTCGAGTCAGCTGTTAAAGAATTTCCGCTTGATGTACGTTCAGAATACAGAGACCTTTGAGAAGACCGTCTTCCAACTCATCCAGAACTTACAGCTAGTGAATGGAGCGGACTATTTGGCGGATAAGTTACTGAGACGCTTTGAAGAGAGTCCACTTGCGATTCCTAATACGAACCTGGCACTGCTGCATACACAGTCGCATACAGTTTTAGAAAGTCACTTTGTCGTTATCGACTTAGAACAAGCTGTTGAAGCCAAATCCATGACGCACGGCAGGGAACAGGTTAAACGAATTCTAGTGATGTTAACGAAATTGGATGAGAGTGAAGAAGTGAGAAACTTGATGACAGCGATTAGCCAGTCCATTCTTGAAAATAATCTCTATACTGAAATCTATCGTACGGGGAATCAAGAAATCATCTATCACTTATTGAATACCATATTCAACGAAAAAATTAAGAAATTGGAGAATTAACCATGGAATTTCAGGAAAAACTAATTAAATTGAATCAAGCTTTTGAGAACAAAGAAGAAGCCATTCGTTACTGTGGACGCTTGCTTGTTGAAGCAGGCCATGTCAATGAAGCCTATGTGGACGCAATGGTTCAAAGAGATGCAGACTTATCTGTTTATATGGGAAACTTCATTGCAATTCCACATGGAACAGATGCAGCTAAAAAAGAAGTGAATTCTTCAGGAGTTGCGATTGTTCAAGTTCCTCGAGGAGTGAACTTCGGAACGCAAGAAGATCCAAAAGTCGTGACCGTATTATTCGGAATTGCTGGACTTGGAGACGAACACTTAGAAATCATCCAAAAAATCTCAATCTTCTGTGCAGACGTGGATAATGTTGTGAAATTAGCGGATGCACAATCGGTTGAAGAAGTTATTCGCTTATTAAATAATGTAGAGTAAGGAGTCATCAAATATGAAAAATGCAGTACATTTTGGCGCAGGAAATATTGGCCGTGGATTTATCGGAGAATTGTTATTTGAAAATCACTTTTCAATCACATTCGTTGACGTCAACGAAAGAATCATTGACGCCTTAAATGAACGTGGTGCTTACGAAATCGAGATTGCTGAAGAAGGACAACGCCATATTGCCGTATCGAACGTGCGTGGAATTAATAATGCTAAGAATCCAGAAGCAGTCGTAGAAGCCGTTGCTAAGGCAGACTTAGTGACAACAGCCATCGGACCAAATATCTTACCATTCATTGCGGAACTTATCGCAAAAGGAATTGAACAACGCCGTGTTAGTGGAAATACAACTCCAGTTGATGTTCTAGCGTGCGAAAACATGATTGGCGGTTCTCAATTCTTATACGAAGAAGTCAAAAAATACTTAAGTGAAGAAGGCCTTGCCTATGCGGAAGAATTTGTCGGCTTCCCGAATGCAGCTGTAGACCGTATCGTTCCAGCGCAAACGCATGAAGACCCACTCTTTGTGGTGGTGGAACCTTTCAATGAATGGGTGGTTGAAACAAGCCGTATGAAAAACCCATCTCTTCAATTAGAAGGAGTGCATTACGAAGAAGATCTTGAACCATTCATCGAAAGAAAATTATTCTCAGTGAACTCAGGACATGCGACTTCAGCATATACAGGCGCACACTACGGTTCTAAGACAATCCTTGAAGCTCTTCAAAATCCAACTGTAAAAGAAAATGTAGAAGCCGTTCTTGCAGAAATCAGAAGTCTTCTTATCGCTAAATGGGGCTTTGACGAACAAGCCTTAAAAGACTACCATAAAGTTATTATCAGTCGTTTCGAAAATCCATTTATCGTGGATGATGTTACTCGTGTGGCAAGAACACCAATTCGTAAATTAGGATACGACGAACGCTTCATCCGTCCTATCCGTGAATTACGTGAACGTGGACTTTCATATGACAACCTATTGAAGACTGTTGCGTATGTCTTTGATTATAAAGATGATAGCGACCAACAATCAGTTGAGTTGCAATCATTACTTGCACAAAAACCTCTTGCGGAAGTTGTCAAAGAAGTGACAGGAGTGAGTGAAGAAGCGCTCGTTTCTCAAATTGTAACTTCTGTTGAACAAGTCGTATCTTTCTAATAGAATCACCATTCATATAACAAATAAAGGAATCAAGTGCATCACTGCTTGATTCCTTCTTTTATTACTAGGAATATCATTTCTGATTTAGGGATGAAATATGATATACTAGTAGCTATTCTTAGAGGTCGGAGGACGTATCATTGTCTTATTTAATGGAAATTTTACCAAGCTTATTACACGGAGCAGTGACGACATTAGAAGTGTTTGCACTCGTGCTCATCTTCTCGATTCCGCTGGGCATTCTCATTGCCTTTGCGATGCAACTGAAATGGAAGCCACTCAACTGGTTCATCCATATCTACATCTGGGTGATGCGAGGGACGCCTCTGTTATTACAACTCATTTTTATTTATTACGTCTTGCCAAGTGTCGGCATTCGACTAGACCGACTACCGGCAGCGCTCATTGCCTTCACGCTCAACTATGCAGCGTACTTTGCGGAGATTTTCCGCGGAGGGATCGATACGATTCCAAAAGGGCAGTATGAGGCAGCGAAAGTGTTGAAATTCACGCCGGGAGCAACAATTCGCTATATCGTTCTTCCACAAGTGACGAAGATTGTCTTGCCAAGTGTCTTCAATGAAATCATGAGTCTTGTCAAAGATACGTCTCTTGTATACGCGCTTGGAATCTCAGACCTGATTCTAGCCAGCCGTACCGCAGCTAACCGCGACGCGAGCCTCGTTCCGATGTTTCTAGCAGGAGCGATTTACCTTATCGTTATCGGAATTGTGACGCTTGTGGCGAAACGCATTGAAAAGAAATTTAGTTATTATAAATAGGAGGACAAGCAGATGTTAGAATTACGCAATATTAGTAAACGATTCGGCGATAAACAAATCTTGTCCGATTTCAACTTAACCATCCACGAAGGAAAAATCTTGGCCATCGTCGGACCTTCAGGAGGCGGGAAAACGACCTTGCTTCGGATGTTAGCAGGGCTTGAAAAAATCGACTCTGGAGAAGTGTTCTATAACGGCGAACCTTTAGCGCTTGATGAACTTTCGAAGCGCCAACTCCTTGGATTCGTATTCCAAGACTTCCAATTATTCCCACATTTATCCGTGTTAGAAAACTTAACGATTTCACCTGTGAAGATGAATGGCATGCCCCAAGAGGAAGCAAATGCGAAGGCACGCGTACTATTAGAACGCCTTGGCCTTTCTGGACACGAGGACGCGTTCCCGTATTCACTCTCAGGCGGACAAAAACAACGGGTGGCTTTGGCACGCGCGATGATGATTGACCCTGAAATCATCGGCTACGACGAACCAACGTCAGCGCTCGACCCAGCTCTTCGCCTAGAAGTAGAGAAGTTAATCCTCCAAAACAAAGAACTCGGAATGACGCAAATCGTCGTGACCCACGATTTAACTTTTGCCGAGAATATCGCGGACGAACTCTTGACGTTTGAACCGAAATAGGAGGCCGCTATGAAGAAACGAAAAGGAATCCTAGGGCTTTTGACGCTTGTAGGGGTGACGGTCATGACTCTTGCAGGCTGCACGCAACTGGCCAGCAATCCAACAGTCGATAACTGGGATAAATACCAACAACAAAAGAGCATCACGGTCGGCTTCGATAATACCTTTGTTCCGATGGGCTTTGAGGAGAAGAATGGTAACTATGCAGGCTTTGATATCGAACTCGCCCAGTACGTGTCGAAGAAACTGGGCATCACGGTTCACTTCCAACCGATTGACTGGGACATGAAGGAAACGGAACTCCAAAACGGCACGATTGATGCCATCTGGAATGGGTATTCCGCTACAGATGAACGCCGCGAGAAAGTCGCCTTCACGATTCCCTATATGCAAAATACGCAAATCTTAGTCGTGAAGAAAACGAGTGGCATTCACTCCGTAGAAGATATGACGGGCAAAGTCCTTGGCGCACAAAACGGCTCTTCAGGGATGTTGGATTTTGAAGAACATCCAGAAGTGTTGAAGAACCGTGTCAAAGGCGGGGACGCCGACCAATACCAAAGTGTGAACGAGGCCATTATCGACTTGAAGAATGACCGTATCGACGCCTTGCTTATCGACCGTGTATACGCGGATTACTACCTCACAACAGAAGGCATTGCCGACGAGTACGACACCATCCCTTCAGGATTCGAGAGTGAATCTTTCGCGGTAGGGGTACGGCCTGCCGATAAGAAGCTCCTCGAAGCGCTAAATCAAGCTTTCAAGGAACTCTATCAAGAGGGCATCTTCCAACAAATTAGCCAGAAGTGGTTTGGTGAGGATGTCGCAACGCCTGAAGTCAAAGGGCAAGAATAACCATTGAAACGAAAACCATCGCTGGACGGAAGGCGCGCCTTCTGGAAGGCGATTTTTTGTGCAAAAAAAAGCCACTCCGAGGAGTGACTGGATACTGCTAGTTAGTCTTCAATTAATTCATCGACAGAAGTAGTGGAGTGTTGAAGCTTTCCAGAAAGAATGTCGAGTGCTTCTTGAAGGGCCAGTTCGGTTTCGTGATTATAACGAGTCTGGTCAACTGGAAAAGGGAATCCTCCATGTAGGATGGATGCTTCTAAAAAGAGAGTGACTGCTTCTTCTAGAGTCATACCCAGGCTAGAAAATAGGGCTTCTGCTTGTTCTTTTAGACTGGAGTCAATTTGTAGCGTATGGATTTTAGACTTTGCCATCTTAAGACCTCCTAAATATCTTTGACACTATCGTATTGAAAAAAGAAGTGAAATGCAAAATAAAAGGAGGTCATTTCTAGAAAACAAAAAAGGTTAGGATAAAAACTCGAAAACATAGAAAATAAGATTGATAAAACGGTTTCAAAAAGGTACACTGGAGGTGCAGAAAAGTTCACGTAAAGGAGAGAAAACCATGAAAAAATTAGAAGGAAAAGTAGCACTCATCACTGGAGCAGCCGTTGGACTTGGAAAGGGAATCGCAACGGTTTATGCCAAATACGGCGCTAAGATGTGCCTTGTCGACTTATTACCAGAAGTCGAAGAAACGGCCAAAGAATTAAGAGAAACTTACGGAGCCCAAATCGTTACTTATGTCGGAGATGTCTCCAATAAAGACCATATGAAAGAAGCAGCCAAGAAGGCAAAAGACGCCTTCGGGGAAGTGAATGTGGCTTGTTGCAACGCTGGGGTTTGCCGCTTAGCTCCATTTGAAGAAATGAGCGATGAAATGCGCGACTTCCATATCGATGTGAATATCAAAGGCGTATGGAATAGCTGTCAAGCCGTCATCCCTTATATGCTCGAACAAGGCGGTGGTAGCATCGTTATTGCGTCTTCTGTAACAGGGGATATTGTAGCCGATGCCGGAGAAGTAGCCTACGCCATGACAAAAGCAGCGCTCGTTGGCTTAACGAAATGCTTGGCCGTCGAATACGCAGACCGTCATATCCGCGTGAATTGCTCACAACTGGGCTATGCAAGAACGCCAATGGTTGAAAAGATGGCGATTGAATCCAACCCAGACAACCCAGAAAGTGCCATCCAAGACATCGCAGTAGGCGTACCAATGAAACGCTTGGCAGACCCACTCGAAGTCGGCGAACTCTTCGCCTTCCTAGGAAGCGATGAAGCCAGCTATCTCACAGGAAGCCAAATCGTCATCGACGGCGGCAGCACCTTGCCAGAAACCATGAGTATCGGGACGAATTAGGGGAGAGAGCAGAAAAAAGTGCAACGAAAGAGAAGACCACTTGCAGTGAAATGCAAGTGGTCTTTGTTCATCTTGATGAAATATTAATCTAAATAACTTCGATTCCAGATATCTTCTAGAATAACTTCACGAATAAGATTTCTGTAAAAGGGAAAGATAGTTGATATAACAGGATTATAACCAAATAAATCCATAATAATGAATAAAATTCTATTTAATTTATAAAAATAATAGTGACAATCATTTTAAGATCATATATAATTTAGAAAGCGCAATCATTTTTTGTGAGATAAAGGTTAAAAGAAGGGTGATCAATTTGAGTTATATTGAATCAGAAATTAGTAAAATAATAGAAATAGCAGATTCAAAGGGAGACGAGATTTCTGAAGAAAGAGCGTTTGATTATTTAATTTGTTCATTGTTTTGTTACAACAGTATTGATTATAGAGAAAACTGGAATAAATTAACATCTCAGAATATTACAGATGGTTCAAGAGATGGAGGAATCGACTTTGTTTATTTTGATGATGATAATGGCAAAGTAGTTATTGGACAAAATAAATATTCAAATAACTGTGATGTAAATTCTGTCTGCGCAGAAATCGAAAAAATAATTAGTACGATTAAAGCCTTTTATAGTGGTGCTACAACAGAATTTAGTAGAGATATGAAGAAAAAGGTTCTTAATGTTTTAGATAGACTTAACGAAGAAAATGAGGGAAATATTGAGGTTATTTTTTCATCTTTATCTAATTTTGATCAAATCAAAGTAAGAGATAGAGTAAGAGATAAAAATATTTTTTCTGATTTAATTTTTTATGATGTTAGTGATATTGAAAAGGTTATAGAAGATCTTCAAAAAGAGCTAAATGTTGTATCAGAGTTCAGCTTTGATATTGATAAATCAAAGAATATTTTAAACTACAGATCGGAAAAATATGAGGGTAGTGTATTTAATATCAGTGCTGTAAGTTTGAAAAATGCTTTTGATAGATTTGAGACATCAGGCTTATTTAATTTAAATATCAGAAGATATGTTAAAGCAAAAAATGTTGATGAAGCTATTAAAAATACAATTCTTCATGAAAAAGATGATTTTTGGTTCAAGAACAATGGCCTTACGATAGCATGTCAGGATTATAGAATTGATGGAAATACTGTAAAAATGTATAACTTTTCAATTGTGAACGGTGGACAAACCACTACTCTAATTTCAAAAAACTTAAAAGACAATTCAAAGGATTTTTATGTTCTATGTAAGATTGTAAAAAGTACAGAAAAGCTAGATAATAAAGAAACAATGAGGTTCTATAATGAAATTGCAGAGACTACAAATTCGCAAAAACCAATTCAACCTAGAGATTTAAAATCTAATTCTCCTGAAATGATTGCTTTACAAAAATTGTTGTTAGAAAGAGATTATTTTTTAGAAATTAAAAGAGGTATTTCGGCTCCTAAAAAATTCAAAGATAAAAAACTAAAGAATGATGACTTAGCGCAGTTGTATTATTCATTTGTTATTCAGAAACCAGGAACAGCGAGATCTAATAAGAAGTCGTTATTTTCTAATAACTCGCATTATAATAGAATATTTTATCAACAATACGGGAAGCATCCTCATAAAATTGATTTCCTTGTAGATTTGATTCAATTGAATAAACGTGTAGATGAAACTATTAAAAAATTTGAAGATGGTTATTCAAAGAACGCTTTGAGCGTAGAAGAAATGAATGTGTTGAGTAATGCCAAGTTGTGCATTATAGCATTAATAGGTTTTATCTATAGGGTTGTAAACGACGATTTTGATGTTAGAAATCAAAGTATTGAAAAGGATTTAGATCAATTCGAATATGGATATTTCATTTCAAATTATCACGGCGATGATATCGATGAAAAAATCGAAGATCTTCTTTATGATTTGATTGTTCATATTAATGATTTATATGAATCAGAATATGAAAAGCAACGTGTTACAAGTATCAGTAATTTCCTTAAGACTGATAAAATGTATCAGCAAGTTATTTTAGAGAAATTTATAATCAATCTAAGAAGAGGAAAGAATTTAGAAAAACTAATTGAAGAATATGGTGATTTATTCAGACGAAAATAATAATAATTACTATTCGGTACGTTAGAAACTTACGACATTAAACAAAAAAGAGTAGCAAAAGCTACTCTTTTTTGTTTAGGCAAAGCGGGGAAAATTATGTATACGAGTTAGTGGAAATAACGTAAGATAAGACAGTTAATACTTTTAGCAAAATAGTACTAGAAAAAAGCAAAATGTAACATA
>NZ_JAPWBR010000013.1:0-51917 GCF_041433555.1 Granulicatella sp. 20925_1_45
TCTTCATTTACCGCAGACACTAGTAGAATCGTAGAAAAACACTGTCATATCTCTAAACGATTAAAAAACGAAATCAAATCAAAAATAAGTGAAACAGTATCTGAAACATATATCGCTAAAGAAACAAATGTTTCAGTTCATACTGTAAGACGTATCATAGATGATACAGCACGATTATTAACTATTAAACCATTACATGATTTACCTGAGCATTTGTGCTTTGATGAATTTAAATCCGTCAAATCTTCCGATAGTAATATGAGCTTTATTATTTGTGATAGTACTACACACAAACTGGTCGATGTTGTAAGAGATAGAAAATCTTACAGTTTGAAAAAGTATTTTCATCGTTTTGAGCTTAAGACTAGATTAAAAGTAAAAACTATCTCAATCGACATGTACTTACCGTACATTCAATTAATAAAAGAAATGTTTCCTAACGCTAAAATTATCATTGATCCTTTTCACATCGTACAAGCATTAAATAGAGAATTAAATCGAACTCGGGTACGTGTCATGAATAAGCATCGCTATAAAGACCCTAAATTATATCGAAAGTTAAAACATTATTGGAAGTTAATTTTAAAGAATCCTAATGAACTTCAGAACTATAAATATAATCGTTATAAACTTTTTGAAAGCTTCATAACAAGCAAAGGAATCGTAGATTATATCTTAGAAAATAATCCATCTCTTAAAAATGATTATGAGGTTGTACATTCACTTCGTGAATGTATTCAGGACAGAGATTATATAGAATTCAAGGGAACGATTGAAGCAGCTACACAATTAAACCTATCTCCTGGTTTAAAAAGGGTATTAAAGACTCTAATTACTTACTTGCCATATATTCAAAATACTTGTGAGCATCCAACTAGAACAAATGGCCCTATCGAAGGAATAAACAATAAAATAAAAGTACTCAAAAGGAATGCTTATGGCTTTAGAAACTATTACCATTTTAGGAACAGGATTATTTTAATAACAAAAATGTTTGGCCCAAAACAAAAAGGAATTAAGCAACAATTAGTTGCTTAATCCCTTCCTAAAATTCTTCATCAACACTATTTGACAAAGAGCCTTCTTTTTTAGTTATTTGATTCTTCTTGCAATTTTTTGATTTGCTCTTCCAATTGTTGGATGCGTGTTTCTTGCGCATCGATTTGTTCTTGCATTTGTGTAATCTGATCTTTGTAATTTTCTAGTGGTGTCTTCGTCGATTTCGAGAAACTACGATAAACGAATACGGACACAAATAGAATGATACCAGTAAGGATGATAAACACCCACGCTTGATTTCTTCTTAAATATCGATTAAAACTTCTTTGTAATTCATTTCCTTGTTCGCTCATCTGTATCACCTCTTATTTTCACAGTATACCATTTATTGCAAAATAACTCTAGGGAGCTGTCACAAGATGCGTCATCTCTTCTGTCATCTTGCCGACTATTCCTTCATCACAGACCACAATTAGAATGTCGCCACTACGGATAACCGTATCCCCACGAGCAATAATCTCTTTGGCGCCACGTCGAATGGTCGCAATGATCATTTCTTGCGGCCACTGAATATCTCGAATCGCTTTTTCAACTAGTGGACTATCCACCATCACAGGCACTTCGAAAGTTGTTCGCTCTCCTTTTGTATCCGTTGAATGTTCTTTATCTAAACGTTCTGCTAATACTTCATAGATTGGATCCATCTTCAAGAAGTCAGCCACGATATAAGCCACTAATGTACAAATTCCAAGCGGCATTAATTGGTTCAATCCACCGACCATTTCCGTTACAAGTAGTAAGGCTGTTAGAGGGGCTTTCCCAATCGCTGCAAAGTATCCTGCCATCGCGAAGAACACGAAGCTCACGCGTACGCTTGGGTCCACTCCTAAGAAATCAATTAAGAATTCTGCATAGGCTAATCCAAGAAGCGCACCTAGAGAAAGAATCGGCAAGAAGATTCCGCCAGGTAGTCCTGTTCCGTATGAAATCATCGAATAAACAAAACGAATGACGAAAAGTCCCACTAAAAATTGAACAGTGTGATTTTCCTTAACGAGTGTTAATACTAACTCGCCACCACCACCTAACACATGCGGATTCCACATGCCAAGAGGAATAATGAGCATAAAGGCAATGATACAGTAATTATATGGTGCCACTTTTGGGAAAAGCGTCTTGTAAATCTTTGGCAAGGCTAAAGTGAGACGATGATACGCTAACCCGAAAATCGCAAGGACGATACCGAGTAAAACAACGTACCCATAATATTCCATCGGGAAGCGTTGGTCATTCCCAAGGTTTAATGATGGATGGACTCCAAATACATTTAATGAAATAAAGTTAGCCACAATCGCTGCTGTTAGAGTCGTCACCGCAACAAGCGGACTAAATGTATGATGAACTTCTTCTAAGACGAACATGAGTCCTGCAATCGGTGCATTAAACGCCGCCGCTAGTCCGGCACCTGCTCCACTGGAAATAAACACATTTTTCTGAACGCGATTGGCCTTAAATGTTTCTGCCACCCCTTGACCTACCGAAGCTCCCAACTGGATGGATGGGCCTTCTCGTCCAAGCAATAGCCCTGAACCAATAGAAATCGCTCCACCGACGAATTTCTTCCAGCAGACAGACCACCAATTCATATCCATTTTCCCTTGAAGTTGCAATTCTACTTGCGGAATCCCACTCCCTTTAATATCGGGGTCGCTTTTCACAATTTGTCCTAAAATAACCCCCATTACAAGGCTAAAGAGAATCCATGCCGGAATCCATTGCGGTTGTTCTCTTAAAAACGAATAGACGGTCACTACTTGTTCTAAAATAAAACCAATCATATATCTAAATAAACTAACCGCACTTCCCGCCAGGACACCAATCAAAGCGCCAATAGCAATATACCCTGATTTGCGATATCTTCTAGGGTTCAACTGACTCCAAAATTCCACTTGCACTCATCCTTTACGATTTATTCTCTTTCATTATAACAAAGTCTGTCCATAAAAAAAGGAAGAAATGAAAATTCTTTCACTTCTTCCATTATTTTATTCACCTTGTAAGTCTGCTTCGTCAAGGGCATTCATTAATCGGAATAATTCTTCCTCTGTTAATGCTGCTTTTTCCTCTTTTGCAAAATCGCGGACGATTTCACCACGATGCATGACAATAAGTCGGTTTCCAAAATGAATCGCGTCAGATAGATTGTGTGTAATCATAAGCGCGGTTAAGTTCTTTTCTTCGATGGTTTCTTGTGTTTTCTGCATAATCTTGCGCTGTGTTTTCGGGTCAAGCGCTGCTGTATGTTCGTCTAAAAGTAATAGCTGAGGAGCGTTCATCGTTGCCATGAGGAGTGAAATGGCTTGACGTTGTCCTCCTGATAATAGTCCGATTTCTGTATGAAGACGGTCTTCTAAGCCAAGTCCTAGGGGGGCTAGTAAGGCCTCGAATTGTTGCAACTCTTCTTTTGACGACGTTTTAAACAGGCTACGTTTTTGACCACGACGATTTGCCAAAGCTAAGTTTTCAGCCACTGTCATACGAGGAGCCGTTCCTTGCATTGGGTCTTGGAAAACACGGCTAATGTAGGCCGCACGTTCAAAGTCTGCAGTCTGTTCGATTTGATGGCCACCAAACGAGATTGTTCCTTCGTCTAAAGCAAAGTTACCGGCAATCGCGTTTAGGAAAGTTGATTTCCCAGCACCATTTCCGCCGACAATCGTAATGAAGTCACCTTCTTGAATCGATAAGCTGACGTTTTTTAGTGCCTTATGCTCATGTGAAGTTCCAGGGAAAAATGTTTTTGATAAGTGTTGAATTTCAATACTCATTTAGTTTTCCCCCTTTCTATGACGTGTGCTTTTTTGCTGAATCCAGCTCTTTATTTGTGGCACTGTTAAACAGAATGCAATTAGTGCTGCTGAGATGAGTTTGAAGTCGTTTGCTTGGAAGACATTGAGTAACAACACAAGCATTAATAGTAAACGGTAAATAATAGATCCGTAAAGGATGCAGACAAGACGTCCAACGAATGATTCGTCAGCGAAAATCACTTCACCGATAATAATCGCAGCTAGAGCAATTACAATCGTTCCAAGACCTGAGTTTACGTCTGCGTATCCATTGTTTTGCGCTAGAATTGCCCCGGCTAGGGCGATGAGTGCGTTTGAGAGCATCAAGCCAAATACCGTCATCTTACGCGTGTTAATTCCAAGCGCGCGTGCCATCTTTTCGTTGTCCCCTGTCGCAATCAGTGCTTGTCCAAATTCTGTTTTGAAGAAGCAATACATGAGGAAAATTAAAATCCCAATCACGACAAGACCCATAATGATAATGTCAAAATACTTTGGTAAGCCTAGTTTTGAAAAGACACTAAAAATCGTATCTTGTCCAAGAAGTGTAATATTCGCTTTCCCCATCACACGTAAGTTGATGGATAAAAGAGACGTCATTGTTAAAATCCCTGCTAATAAACTTGGAATTTTACAAACGGTCATAAGGAACGCTGTGACTCCACCAGCAAGCGCTCCTGCAATCATCGCCACAAGCGTTGCTAAAAATGGGTTCACCCCTTGTTGAATCAAAATCACACAAGTCGCAGCCCCAAGAGGAAAGCTCCCCTCGGTCGTCATATCTGCAATATTTAAAATTCGAAAACTAATGAATAACCCGAGAGATAATACGCCCCATAGTATCCCTTGAGAAATCGAAGAAATTACTAAATCCATTTCGAAAAAAATCCTCCTCTGAAACGATCAATATGACGTTTAAGTCATATTGTGTATGAATCATCCCCTCTTAGAGTTGTTATCATATCAACGTTTCTAAACTATCTTATTTATTTGTTGGTGTTACTTTTTGTGCATCTTTTAAGATACTTTCTGGAATTGTAATGCCTAATTTTTTCGCTTTTTCTTCGTTGACATAAACAACACCTTTGTTTGCTAATGTGATTGGTGTATCGGCTGGGTTTGCACCTTTTAATACTTTTACAACTACTTTAGCTGTTTCTACACCGATTTGGTATTGGTCAACACCTACACCTAATACTCCACCGTCAGCAACCATTGTATCAGCTGAAGGGAATACTGGCACTTTAACTGCATCTGTTACTTGAGTTACTGTTGCCATTGCACTTGCAATTGTGTTATCGATTGGAACGAAGATGGCATCTACTTGGCTTGCTAAGCTTTCAGTTACTTGTTGAATGTCGTTTGTGTTTGCAATCGTCGATACTTTAACTTCTAAACCTAATTCTTTTGCGTATTTTTCAGCTTCTTCGGCTTGTTTTACAGAGTTATCTTCGCTTGAAGTGTAAAGGATACCGACTTTCTTCATGTTCGGAAGAACTTGTTTCATAATTTCTAATTGTTGTTTGATTGGTGTACGGTCACTAACACCTGTGATGTTGTTTCCTGGTTTTGATTCACTTGCGATTAAACCAGCTTCAACTGGATAAGTAATCCCACCCATGATAATTGGTGTTTCTTTTGTATTGTTCGCTAACGCTAATGTGGCAGGAGTTGTAATCCCTACTAAAATGTTGTTTCCACCTGAAACTAATTTTTCAGACATGCTTGCTAAGTTACTTTGGTCACCTTGCGCGTTTTGAAGATCGATTTCTAAGTTTTTACCAACTTCATATCCTTCGTTCTTCAATTCGTCTTGTAACCCTTTATAAATCGCATCTAAGGCTGGGTGGCTAAGTAATTGTAATACCCCTACTTTAACAGTTTCTGTTTGCGTAGACGCTGTGTTAGTTGCGTTTCTTTCTTTATTTTTATCTCCTGATTGATTGAAGAATAATGCTCCAATGACTACTAATACTAATAATGCTCCGAATAAATAAATGCTTTTGTTCTTTTTCATGATGAATTCCTCCAAAAATTAAATAGTTGTTCGCAAACTCAATTAAAAAAGAGACTACGTATGTTACTACGAGTCTCTCATACAAATAGAAAGACCACGTCAGCTCTAGTCTATAGATCTACGTGGTCGAGTTTGCTTTATAATTGAAATCCACATAGATACAAGTTCACGTCAATGAAGGTTGTATCTATATGTACAAAAGTACGTTAAGAACAACCTGTATCTAGTGGCTTTGCCAACGCGTATTTAATTCTAATACGATACTTAAGTGTGCCATGTTCTTAACTCCTTTTCTAGTGATGTGTTCATTATGAACTCATTTGTCTTCAATGTCAACTACTTTTTTCAAAAAAAAATTGTTTTTTCAGTGTGTATTTTCATTTTCACAAAAATGCTGTGCTTTCGCGAACAATCTCCTGATATTAATTGTACTCACTATGAAACTATGCTATGATATCAAAGGAAATTAATAAAATATTTTTTCACAAAGGAGAGCGAAAATGAAAAAAGGTCTTTTAGCTAGTTTAGCTATTTCATCAGTTCTATTATTAGCTGCTTGCGGAAATAATAGTTCTAAAACGTCAACTACAGCTCAAGAAACAACAACTGCTGAAGCTGTAGCAAGTGCATCTGCTCAAAAATATGCAGATCCTTCAACATTAAAAGATAGCTATGATGTTATCATCGTAGGTTCTGGGGGTGCTGGTCTATCAGCTGCCATCCAAGCTAAAGAAGCTGGTATGAACCCTGTTATCTTAGAGAAAATGCCAACTGCCGGAGGAAATACAACTAAATCTTCAGCTGGTATGAACGCATCTCAAACTAAATTCCAAGAAAAAGAAGGAATTAAAGACTCTAACGATAAATTCTACGAAGAATCACTAAAAGGTGGTAAAGGTACAAATAATCCTGAATTATTACGTTACTTAGTAGACCACTCAGCAAGTGCGATTGACTGGTTAGATTCAATGGGGATCACACTTAGCAACTTAACAACTACTGGTGGTATGAGCGAAAAACGTACTCACCGTCCAGCAGATGGTTCAGCTGTAGGGGAATATTTAGTGAACGGCTTATTACGTAATGTATCTGAACGTGAAATTCCTTTATTCGTAAATGCAGACGTAACTAAAGTAAACGAAAAAGACGGTAAAGTTACTGGTGTTAACGTTACAATCGACGGCAAAGAAAAAACAATTTCTGCTAAAGCTGTTGTTTTAACAACTGGTGGTTTCGGTGCCAACATGGAAATGGTAACTGAATACAACCCTGCTTTAAACGGATTCGTTACAACAAACCAAAAAGGTTCAACTGGTGACGGTATTCAATTAGCAAAAGAATTAGGCGCTGCTACTGTAGACATGAAAGAAATTCAAATTCACCCAACTGTAGAACAATCAACTTCAACATTGATTTCTGAATCAGTTCGTGGTGAAGGTGCTATCCTTGTGAACCAAGAAGGTAAACGTTTCTACAACGAAATGGAAACTCGTGATAAAGTATCACAACAAATCATTGGATTAAAAGAAAAATATGCTTACTTAATCTTCGATTCAGCTTTAACTGAACGTGCAAAAGCTGTTAAATTCTATGAAAAACGTGGATTAGTGAAGAAAGCTGACACAATTGAAGCTCTTGCAAAAGAAATTGATGTTCCAGCAGACACTTTAAAAGCAACACTAGAAACATGGAACAAAGCTGTTGCGGATAAGAACGATGCTGAATTTGGTCGTAAAACAGCAATGGATCATGACTTATCAAAAGGACCATACTATGCTATTAAAATCGCACCTGGTATCCACCACACAATGGGCGGTTTGAAGATCAACACAAACACACAAGTTCTTAAAGAAGATGGTTCTGTAATCAAAGGCTTATACGCAGCTGGTGAGGTTACAGGTGGAATCCACGGTGCAAACCGTATCGGTGGTAACGCTGTTGCCGACATCATCATCTTTGGACGTCAAGCAGGTGCGCAATCTGCTGCTTACGCAAAAGAAAACTAATTAATTTCCAATAAACCAAAAAGAAAACTCTGAAGTCTCGGCTTCAGAGTTTTCTTTTTGGTTTATTTTAACGGGCCCTAGTCCTCATCCTTAATATCAATATCTTCCGGAATCGGTTCGTCCAAGTACTTTTGATATTCTTCCAAAAGATGTTCCCGTTGTTTTAAGAAGAAGTCGAACTGCGCGCTGTTTAACAGTAACTCGCCATCCACTTCCACCGTCTTCACTTGTTTCGTTTGGATTAAATGCATGAGATATCCTAAGTCGATTTCCAGATTTTCTGCAGTTTGTTGTACGGTATAATACATCCTTTCCCTCCAATAAAAAAGCTACCCTAAACGAATGGTCTAAGGCAGCCAACATTTTCAATTATGCTAAAGCTTCAACGAGGCTTTGCGCGAAAGCTTGGATATTGACGATATCATCTGCTTCAGCGTTCAAGTCTACTAAGACATTTTCAGCACCTTTTTTGGCACCTGTTTTTGCAAATTGCGCATCAAAATCTAATACTGATTGGCAGAACTTATCGTAGAAAGTATCCCCTGAGCCAAGCGCTCCGTATACTTTTCCTGTTAAATCTTCTTCTTCTAACTCTTCATAGAAGTCAACGATTTCATCAGGTAAGTCGCCATCTGTTCCGTAAGTATAAGTTGCGACAACATTAATATCATAATTATGGAATTCGCTTGCTTGCGCTGAAGTACATTCTTTCATGTCCACTTCCACGCCACGCTCTTCTAATGCTTCTGCTAAAATATCTGCAATCTCTTCTGTATTTCCTGTTAAACTAGCATATACGATCAATGCTGTTGCCATAATACCACTCTCTTTCTCATTCAATAAGAAGATTATAACAAATCCACCAAACGCCGTCTATTGTTTCTGATTAAAAATATAGGAGAGTCTACAGCAAACTCCACTTTCTCCCTGCGCCTATTCTCTCAAAGATATAAACTATATAAAAAGTGAGGAGCACTCATTAACTCCTTGCACTATTCCATTTCACAAAGGTGAATACGTAGTAAATCAATTCTTGGACCTTGCGAATTTTATCATCCGTAAAAATTAAAAAATTAATGAGGATCACTCATTAACTCTCTGCACCGCTCCATTTCACGAAGGCGAATACGTAGTAAATCAATTCTTGGACCTTACGGATTTTATCATCACCATAATAGGGAAAAATATTCAATGCGAACTAGTGGGAGTTGAAGCTTGCTTCCTACTCCCACTTTGAGGCTTGAAAGATGAGAGACGAAGACTCGAATCGGTATCCTATTATGGTAATGATAAAAATGATCCGTAAGGATCCTACAGAATTGATTTCCAGCACTATCCACCGAGTTTTAGGCATACTTTATCAATTGCACCCCATTTATAAAAGTTTTACTATAATAAACGAATTAATTTTTAGGAGATGACACCTTTGCCATTATCTGCAACCGAGCGCCTTAAGCAAGCTGAGCGCGGCGCCATCTTAAGTATCTGCACCTACATATTTTTATCTACTACAAAACTCATTGTCGGAAAGACCTTTAATTCGGAAGCACTCTTTGCCGATGGTTGGAATAACTTTACAGACGTAATTTCATCCATCCTAGTATTCATGGGATTACGCTTATCACAAAAGCCAAGCGATGAAAATCACCCATACGGTCACTGGAAATTCGAAACGATTGCCAGCCTTGCGACTTCATTTATTATGTTCTTTATCGGGATTGAAGTCGTCAGAAATGCCTTCCAAGCATTTCTTAACCCAGTAACAGAGGCTCCTTCACTCATTTCTTCCATCGTTGGATTCTTCTCAGGGGTTGTAATGATTGGCGTCTATTTCTACAATAAGAACCTAGCCGCACGTATTCAGTCTCTTGGTCTTAAAGCAACCGCCAAAGACAACTTAAGCGATGCGATGACGAGTTTCTTGACGGCCTTAGCGGTATTATTCGCTTCCCTCGGGCTACATTGGCTCGATAATATCATGGCCTTCGTAGTCGGTCTTTTAATTGTTCGCACAGCCTTTGAAGTGTTTATCGAAAGTGCATTTCAACTGACAGATGGATTCGACCAGACCGAATTGGATAATTATATCCCCGTTATCTTACGACATCCTGAAGTGAAAGATATTTGTGAAATTAAAGCGCGTCGATACGGATCAAATGTCTATATCGATTTAACCGTTTGTATGGATAAAGACCTATCCGTCTATAAGAGTCACCAAATTACTGAATTTATAGAAAAAGAACTCTATGATGAGTTTGCTATTTCCTTTATCGATATCCACGTAGAACCTTATCAATTCTAACTAAAAATCCCAATCACTGTTTGTAGTGATTGGGATTTTTGGTTATTTAATTGTATTAAAGTTTAAGTTGAAGGCTTGCTTCACAGTATCGCTCACTTCTCCAACTGGAGTCTTCGAAACAAATTTTCCTTTGATGCAATAACGGTTTGACGCATTATAGTCATCACAAGTAATTAACGTAATCTCTGTCACACCTGGTTGGTCGTTAATGACTTCTACTCGAGTAGGTTCAATCAATTCGACAGAAGTAGTTTCATACTCATAAACATACTCTAAATCAGTCGTATAAATTTTCTCTCCAACTTTAAGGTTTACAAGTGGTGAGAATAAAAGTGTCATGTCGCCAAAGTAATTATGGCTGGCAAGAGCGTAGTTTCCTTCACCCATCTTTTGAGTAGGTTTCATCGTTCCAGCACCTGATAATAACACTTCGTTGGCCAATCCTTTATAAATTGGTAAGTTTAACTTCACGCTCGGAATCGCAATTTGTCCAAGTGTTAAGAATTTTCCTTTGTCGAAATTCGCTTTTAATACTTTATCTAAATCAATCGCTTCAACCTTCGAAAAATCAAACTCTGCTTCCTCCGCCTCGTTGGCTTTTACTTCAGCTAAAGTAATGTTTGAAGCAGCTTCAATTTGTTGACTTTGCAAGCGAGAAAGCAAGAACGTACGAATCGGACCTGCCGCAAATAAGACCCCTGCAATAATAAATAAAATCGTTGCTAGGAAAATACGCCAGTTAAATTTCTTCTTTGGCTTCTTTGGTGTTTTTTGATTTCTTCTTTCTTCAATCTTTTCCATTTTCTATTCCCCTTTTTCTTTTGTACTCACAAGGATCCAATACCCTTTATCGAGTGCAATACGTTCGACATTCCCAAAAACCTCTTGCATTTTCTTTTGCGCACTCGGAGCCCCTTGTTTTTTCTGAATCACGATGACGAGTTGCCCTTCTTCTACTAAGTGGTCGTAAGCCTCTGCTAAAATGCGATGCACGACTTCTTTCCCGGCACGAATCGGCGGATTACTAATAATCACTGAATAATCCATCGCATGGACATTGTCATACGTATTGCTTTCGTAAATCGTCACATTCTGAATTCCATTCATTTTGGCATTCCTTTTTGCTAAGTCCATGGCACGTTCATTGACATCGACCATCTCCACAGACATCTGGGGATTTGCCTTTGCATAGGACAATCCCATTGGACCATAACCGCATCCAACATCTAGGAGTTTTCCTTTTGCAAGATGGGTTGGCACCTCATACGATTCAATCAGCAATTGGCTTCCAAAGTCAATCGTGTTTTTCGAGAACACTCCATTATCACTAGCAAATTGGAATGTGAATCCCTTTAAAACATAACTAAAATGTTTCTCTTGGCTCTTACTATTCGGTTGATTTGTATAATAGTGATTTTGATTCATGAGCGTCTCCTTTTCTATTGGTCTTTGTACATACTATCATAAATAGCCCTTTTTCCAAAACAAAAAAACCCGCTGTTTGGGAACAGCGGGAAAAGGTTAGGAGGGTTTACTAATAAAAAAATGTTGGGAGTTCATTTTTTTACTTGGGAGAAGTAAACCTTAGGTGTTTTATTGGGTATGGTTAAATTATATTGGTCATTTATGAAAAAGTTGTGAATTTAAAAAAATATTTATGTGAATTAATACTTTTTTTATATTTTCACATCGTCGTATTCAGTACTTTTTTCGAATAAAGAAACGATATAAGGACACGTTGCATGAATCTTTAAGTTTTCATCTCTTGCAAAGTCTGCTAATTTATCCACTAATTGACGTGCAACCCCTTGTCCGCGTAGGCTTGGATCCACAAATGTATGGTTTGCATCAATCACACCTTCTCCTTTTGGGATATACGTAATTTCTGCATCCATTTCTCCAGCTGCATTATAATGTCTAAACGCTTTTTCTTCTTTAATAAATTCCATTTGCAAATCCTCCTTTACAATTCTACCTATAGTATACGACTCTCTCTACGGGAATTCTAAGAAAGTGACTTAGCAACGAATAGTAACATTTGTTAAACTTATTTTGCAACGACCTCATTTTTTTGGTTGTGATATTCTGTTAACAGCTTAAAAAAATATGAACGGAGAATTTGTTATGCATATACCAGATAATTACTTAAGCCCAGCATCTTGCGCCGTGTTAGCAGTTGCGGCAGCGCCTGTTGTTGGGCTATCGATTACGAAAGTCAAAGCACAATTAAAGGAAAATAAAGAATTAGCACCAATGCTTGGGATTGCGGCTTCTCTTTCTTTCTTATTAATGATGTTTAATGTGCCAATTCCTGGTGGTACAACGGCTCACGCTGTCGGTGGCGTGTTACTTTCAATCTTAATTGGACCATATGCCGCGAGTCTGGCACTGACCGTCGCCCTCCTCTTACAGGCACTTCTATTTGGAGATGGAGGAATTCTTGCTCTTGGCGCAAATATCTTCAACATGGCGATTGCAATGCCATTTGTTGGATACGCCGTTTATAATTTCTTCCGTAAACAAAACCACGAAACAGCCGGAGTTCTCGTTGGTTCTTACGTAGGAATTAATGTGGCTGCTTTCCTAACAGCCATTGAACTTGGAATCCAACCAATCATTGCCACTCAAGGAGGCGAACCCCTCTATAACCCTTATGGATTAGCGGTTACGATTCCTGCCATGATGGTGACTCACTTAACCATTGCCGGTGCTGTTGAAGTATTCTTCACTTATGTCATTTATCGTTTCGTAAAACAAGTAGCACCACAAGAACTATACACACCAACTTCTGTGAATACGACTTCTTTCGTAAAGAAAATCCGCTATGTCTTAATCGCCTTAGTCGTATTAAGCCCACTAGGATTATTAGCAGAAGGAACAGCCTTTGGAGAATGGTCAGCTGACGAACTTGCTGAAATGATGAATAATGTCCCAGCAGGAATCGAAAATGGATTTTCATTTGAAGCCCTCTTCAGTGATTACACGATTCCAGGAACAAACATCGCAGTGGGTTATATTTTATCAGCCATCACTGCACTATTAATCTTCTATATTTTAGGAAAAATGATTCGAACAATGAATGGAGCAAAAGTATCTCATGCGTAAACTACCTGACTGGCTACAAAGAGAAGAAGCACTCGCTGCCTCTTCGAAAAGCCATCAATATTTACAAATGAATATCAACTCATTGCGCCGTCTACTCGGCAAAATGAAACAAACGACACCCGCATTTAAGGCGAAATCTTCGTCTTGGATGCGGCTCGTTTACTTTGTGTGCTTAGCGATTCTGATCACTCTCAGCCACTCCACCATCCAACTATGGATTTTGGCGATTTTCCTATTAGCGCATATCGCCTTTCTTCCAGGAGAAGCGCTCCTACGTCTGTGGAAGGTTCTCACGCGGGTACTCATTTTTACAGCGATTGTCCTCTTGCCAAGTATTCTTCTAAGAGGCTTTCAGAATAGTGGCATCTTCCTTGGTCGTACAGGAATTCTTGTCTTAAACTTGTCGCTCTTTTTAGCCACAACGACAAGCGTTCAACTTGTTGAGGCGCTTCGCCAGTTGCATTTCCCAAAAACGATGATTCAAACCATTGAACTCGCGATGAAATACACGTATATTCTCGGAAAACACCTGCAGCAACAAATCGAATGCGTGCAGTTGCGAACCATTGGCCAAAAGGTAAATCTCGGGTTATTTGGATCGATTCTTGGACTCTTGTATTTATCATCGAAAAACCACACTAAAGAAGTCTACGAGGCTATGACGCTTCGAGGCTACGGAATGGACGTCAAACAAAAATCCCCTTTTTGCTGGAAGAAAGAGGACGTGTTATTATTACTCGAATTAATCGTGCTGGTTGCCGCAACAACCATGCTACGCTAGAAAGGAACGCTTATGATTACAATTCACGATGGAAATTATCACTATAGCGAAGACATTGGAATCCACGACATCAACCTTCATATTGATAAAGGCGAAACAGTGGCTTTGATGGGACCAAATGGAGCCGGGAAATCCACGCTCTTTAAAATCTTAGTTGGACTACTTCCGCTCTCTTCTGGACAATATCAATTTAACGATTGGACGGTGGATGCAGATTTCTTAAAAGACCCAAGTAATGCCGGCCACTTATACCAACAAGTCGGTTTGATTTTCCAAAACAGCGATATTCAACTCTTCAATACGACCGTTGCTGAAGAGCTTGCCTTCGGTCCACGCCAACTCGGATTACCCGAAGAAAAAATCGAAAAACGAGTGAATGATACGCTAGCGCTTCTAGAAATCGAGCACTTGAAGGACCGCATTCCCTATCACCTTTCTGGCGGGGAAAAGAAACTCGTGGCGATTGCTAGTGTGCTCACGATGAATCCAAGCGTATTGTTGTTTGACGAGCCATTTAACGGC
Organism: Granulicatella sp. 20925_1_45; assembly: GCF_041433555.1. Classification (NCBI taxonomy): domain Bacteria; kingdom Bacillati; phylum Bacillota; class Bacilli; order Lactobacillales; family Carnobacteriaceae; genus Granulicatella; species Granulicatella sp. 20925_1_45. The sequence goes on from NZ_JAPWBR010000013.1 coordinate 14,582, forward strand.
CTCTCACCGAAATACCAACGCCTCATCTCGGAATTACTACAAGAGTTAAAAGCAGCAGGAAAAACGATGATTATTTCCTCTCACCATTACGAACAAATACAAGAGGTTATCCAACGTGTTCTCGTATTTTCAGAAGAACATACTTTAACTGGTGACTTCACTAAAGAAGACTGGGAAGGCAATCCCGAATTCCGAGAAAATTTTCATCTAGGTTAAATAGTAAATAAACAAAAAAAACAAGGCAACTCTTATTGAGTTGCCTTTACTAATATTCATTGGACGTTCAGTAACCTCGTCATCTCAGGTACCTCTCTTTGAGGTGCGGCAGGAACCTTTCTGCCCTCAATGAACATTCTTCAATATTATTATAGCTTTCATTATGAGGTTGTCAATGATTTTAATCTTCCATTTTTTATTCTTTGATTTAATTTTAACTCCGATATTTCATGCATTGTAGCTATATAAAAGTATTCATTCTTATAGTCTAATTTAATACCGATTAAAACATTCTCTTCCAATTGAATTACGTATTCAATACTTCTTCCTCTCTCCCTAGGATTTATACCAATATAATCTGGATTTTCTAGTAGCTCACTAATTCTAGAAAGATATTTAATCATATTATCATGGTTTCTTTTTTCTAAATGCTTCCTCAAATTTTCTATATTAACCTTGACAATATCTATAGAATCGTCTAATTCAAGAATTTGAAAATATTCACTCTTGATTCTTCCAACTTGCTTCATTCTATTTCTCCTAAAAACCAATTCATATCCTTCTTTTTTAATTACGTTATAAAATCAAATTTCAGACGTTTAGAAGTAGCCAAAATCTGTCTGCATCCCCAACTTTGTGGTATAGTAGAAATACATTTATCCAAGCTATTGAAAGGAAAAAGAATGCTAAAGTTTTTACTGAAAAAGAAAGAATCTCCAGAGCCAGACCCTGGTTCTGGAAAACAAAAGAAATCAAAAAAACGGAGAATGAATCAAGCTGTCGACCGATACCATGGTCCATTAATCACGAATGAGGTGAGCCTAGGTTACATTAAATTCTTCCCTTGGCTTATGCTTCCATTTACTGCGTTTTTATATTTTGTTGCTGGGCACGATGATCCTATTGGGATTATTAATGTCCTATTCTTGAGTGCGACAATTATTAATATCGTTAGCCTTCTCTTTGGACTGTTTACGCCTTTAATCAATCGCTTTAAGTCTCTAACTTATATTCTAGTGGCCTTTGTGGTTTGGACCGTCACACTCACCTTTACCTTTATCTTCCTACTGATGGTTACCGATGATAAAACACCCTTCAGCGCGCTAAAGCTCTACGAGTCCAAGTTGACGCTATTTTATGTCATACCAATAGTGCTTCTATTTGTAGTAATGACCGTCATTTACTCATGGTATTACCTTCCTCAAAATCAAGGAAAAATTTGGAAGATCAATCGATGGAAAACGTATGAGGTGAATAGTAAGAAAAAAGAACTTCTTTTCAATATTGCTAAAGTCCTGGGCTTTATTCTATTGGTCATTGCCGTGATTACAGACTACATACAAATGATTTTCGGCTTTTTCTTTGGCGCTTTAATGGCCTTCGCTTTCCCAGCCGTTTTAGTAGATGCCATTTACGCCGCAATCTATATCAAAGACCATCCCGATTATGAAGAGTTGTGATTGCACAAATAAAGAATAAAAAGTTATTGGAGGAATCATTTTATGGAATTTACTCATAAAATTCCCAGCGTTGAAGCCTATAATCAATTAAGAGTAAACGCTGGAATGAATAGCACTAAACCTCATTCTGAAGTGAAAAAGGCACTTGAAGGAACTCTTTTCTTAGTTTCTGTTTATGAAGATGATGAACTCATTGGTCTAGGAAGAATTGTTGGCGATGGCGGTGTCACTTTTGTCGTATCCGATATTATGGTAGATAAAAAGTTCCAAAGACGCGGTATCGCAAATAAAATAATGGAAATGATTGATCAGTGGTTTGATGAAAACACACATGAGAGTAGTTTTATCACTTTACTAGCTAAAGTTCCTGCAGATAAGCTCTATCGTAAGCATCATTTTTGCTATATTGACGAAAATCGAGTGGGTATGATTAGAGAAAAACAAATGTGAGAATAAACTTTATTTGGTTCTATAATTTTTAGGGTTGATGGAAATTTTCCACCAACCCTATTTTAGTGTATACAAAAAGGCCAACATCCATTATATTAAAAGCGCCTAAACCCAAAACAAAAAGGAATTAAGCAACAATTAGTTACTTAATCCCTTCCTAAAATTCTTCATCAACACTATTTGACAAAGAGCCACCAGAATTCAACAGGAGTGTTTTCTTGTGTCTCATTTTATGAGTGCAGTACCAAACTCATCTCAGCTTTTTATACATACTATTAGATTTGTTAAAGTGAAGTCAAAAAAGTGATTCCACCTAAAATAACACCAGCTGAATTTGGAATGATTAGTACCCAATCCTTTTTAGGTTCTTTTGTCCATCCATAAATAACCCAGATTAAGCAAGATACAGCAGCTACTAAAGGTTGAAATGGTTGAGCTTTATTTCCTTGTAAATTGGCGATAATTTGAGGAATGTAGGCAATAAATACTACAATTCCAATAAAGGCACCAATGGAACCTACAATTCGATTAATTTTTTGTTTTATAATATTCACCTCCAATTATTTTGTCATATTTACCTCCGGTTGTAGAGTATCAAAATGATTGTTAACAGGCAAGGAATATGGTCATTTGTTATTATTATCTGTACAAAATAGAATAAAATGTTTATATTTTTGCAGAGGATAGTGTCAATAACTTTGTGTAAATACAAAGAGGAAGTAGACCATGAGCCCGCCAGTAAGCATTCTTACGATGGTCTTTAAACCACATGCTAAAAAGCAACCCTGACGAGTTGCTTAAAATCCTACTAAAAATTAACTGTGTCAGGATTATCCTGAGTTTTGATGCCTTGAATCTTATCCAAGACTGCCATATCTTCCTCTGATAAGTCGAAGTCGAAGATATCCAAGTTAGCTTTTATATTTTTAGGTGTCACAGACTTAGGTAGTGGCAAGAAACCTTTTTGAAGGCTCCAACGAAGAGCAACTTGTGCCACAGATTTACAGTTACGTTCAGCCACTGCTGCAACATCTTCATTTCCAAAAATGCCACCTGTACCTAGTGGACTATAGGCTTCAAGAAGGATATCGCGCTCTTGGCAATAGGCAACTAAGTCTTCTTGGTCACAACCTGGAGCCAAGAGGATTTGATTGACATGTGGAACAATTTCAGCTGTTTCCATAAGAGCTTCTAGGTGATGTTGCATAAAGTTAGACACACCGATAGCACGTACCTTACCTTCTTTGTAAGCTTCTTCCATCGCCTTCCATGCACCCGCATTGCCAGCCTTCCAAGCATCATTCTCACGAAGCGCCTTTGGATTAGGCCAATGGATAAGCAAAAGATCCAAATAATCCACACCGAGTCTTTCAAGAGACTCATCGATTGAAGTCTTAGCCAACTCGTAATCATGTTTATCATTCCAAAGTTTGGTAGTTAGGAAAATATCCTCACGTGCCACATTACTATCAGCAATCGCCTTACCTACAGAAACCTCGTTACCGTAAATTTGTGCGGTATCAATATGTGTGTAACCCGCCTTAAGTGCGAAGCTAACGCTGTTATAGGCCTCTTCACCTTCAGCAATTTGCCAAGTTCCAAAACCAATTTTAGGAATAGCAACCCCATTTGCAAGTGTATATGTTTCCATGATTTTCACCTCTTCTTTTTTAATAGTACTATGTTAAAAAAGATAAGGCAAAAATGCAAAGATTTGCTACGGCCATTATTATGAAAAGTTCCTTACTTCTTTTTCTGCTTCTTCTTAAAGATAACAGCATTTCTTTAAGACTTTACATCCTATTGGCTTCAAATGGCACAAAGAATTTGACCTTGGAGTTATTGCAAAGATTTTAGGTCATAGAGATATTTCAATACTAGTAGAAGTGTATGGACACATCTTAGAAGAGAAAATTTTTGAAGAATTTAATCAAATTAGAGATGTCTGGAAAGATTGCTCATAAAAAACTGTGGGGCAAATTAGTTATAGACAAGCAAAAAAGCCTTGGAAAACCAAGGCTTTTTGCGTATAATATATGCCCCCTACAGGGCTCGAACCTGTGACCCATAGATTAAGAGTCTACTGCTCTACCAACTGAGCTAAGGAGGCATTTGTACTTAAGGTACTTAACCAGTATACTACCATCCCCATGGTAAATCAAGGGAATTTTCTCGAGAAATTCTCCGTTAAAAACAAAAAATGTCCTCTAAATTTTTAGAGGACTATTTTTATTCTAACCCCAGACTCACTTTGAGTCCTGCATCAATAATTTTCATAAAGTCATTATCGACGGTCGTAATCTTTTCAAGAATACGGACTTTATCAATCGTCCGTAATTGCTCGAGTAAGACGACAGAGTCACGTTCGAACCCGAATTGGTCTTTTTTGATTTCAATATGCGTTGGAATATTGGCCTTTGTATGTTTGGCAGTAATCGCCGCTACAATGACCGTTGTACTAAAGTGATTTCCTACATCATTTTGCACGATAAGGACAGGACGTTTTCCTCCTTGCTCACTTCCAACAACCGGCGATAAGTCCGCAAGATACACATCGCCTCTTACAATCTTATCACTCATTGATATACACCCGTTTCACGCGATCTGAGATGATGCAAAGCACTTCGTAAGCAATCGTTGCTGAACGCTTCGCTAATTCAATCGCGGTAATTTCTTCGTCTCCATCTTTCCCAAGGAGCGTCACCGTTGTGCCTACTGGAAATTCATGCGGCAAGCGAATCATGCACTGATCCATGCAAATGCGTCCAACGATTGGACAACGCACGCCATCCACTAAGACTTCCCCTTTATTGTAAGCACGGATAAATCCATCCGCATAGCCAACTGGAAGTGTCGCTACCCATTGCGGTTCGTCTGCAGTGTATGTCGCACCGTAGCTCACCGTGTCTCCTGCTTCCAGCTTCTTCACTTTCACCATTTCTGTTTCCCAGCGAAGTGCCGGTGTTAAGGCAGCTTCGTCTTTCAGTGCTAAGTCTCCATTGGAAGGATTAATCCCGTAAATGCCGATTCCATATCGAACAATGGCGCTATCTCCTGCATCATGCCAAATCGCATAGGCTGAGTTTGAGTAATGCACATGTGCTGGTTTGACGCTTAATTTATCGACCAGGCGATGGAACTTCTCGATTTGTTTGGTTAGCTGTGTCGTGTCGGCTTCATCGGCGGTCGCAAAATGCGTGAAAATGCCTTCGAATTCAAACGGGCCGGATTTTAGCACGGCTTCAACCGCTGCTAATTCTTCCTCGTTCACGACACCGATACGTCCCATCCCAGAGTCCACGGCAATATGGACTTTTAACGGTGTATCGTTTAAATACTGTGCTGCCTCTTTTAGCCACTCTACTGAGTCGACACTCGCAGTGATTTTATTTTCAGCTAGGAGTGCGGCATCTTCAACGCGGCTAAGTCCTAGAATTAAAATCGGTTGTGTGAATCCAGCCTGACGTAAGCCTAGTCCTTCGTCCACATTCGCCACACAGAAACCTGTAGCGCCAGCTTCTACGGCTGCTTTTGCCACTGGAATCATCCCATGTCCGTATGCGTTGGCTTTCACCACTGCATAGAGCTCTTGAGAAGGGCTCAACTTCGCTAGTTGCTTTTTAATATTTTGTTTTACAATCGATAAATCCACTACAACTCGTGTATTACGATGGATTGCTTCTAACATTATTGGTTCATTCCTTTTTATTCGTTGGATTCTAATACGACGACGGCATATGCATCATGGTTTGTATGCGTAATGGTGACCCATGTTTTGTGGTCATACCGTTTGCACACAAGGACTGGTTTTCCAGACGCATCATTTAAGACTTCGATATCTTGGAAAGATACGTGTTGTCCAATTCCTGTTCCCAATGCTTTTGCGTAGGCTTCCTTGGCCGCAAAACGTCCTGCGAGAAACTCCACTTTTCGCTTCGTTGGAAGACTGTTATATTTCTCTAGTTCTGCTGGAGTCAGTACTTTTTGTAAAAAAGTTTTCGGTTCTGCCACGATTTTTTCAATGCGTGAAAGTTCCACTGCATCCATTCCAAGTCCTGTAATCGCCATTGTCGTCTCCTTTAACGTATTTCATTCCTTCATTTTATCAAAATAATGACCATTTGTCAGAAATTTTATCGTTTCTTATGATTCCCAGAGACCTTTCCATAAAACGACTTCCCCAGATTCAAGAGACGCCTGCACATCGATAATGCGCTGGTTGCTAGAGCCTCGAAACTGCAAGGTCAAATCTTTCTTGGCGAGTTCAAATCGTCCATCGACTAAAATATCAATCAGGCTGAGCAATTCAAGCTTATCCTCTGTTTCTTGCATCAATTCTTCCCATGTATATCCAGTCCACGACCACACATCTTTAGTGTGCCCATATGCTTCTCGTAGAGCCTTTACTAGAGAAAGGCAGACACCCGTATTTAAAAAAGGCTCTCCTCCAAGCAGCGTTAAGCCCTGGCAATACGAAGTACCCACATCTTCAACGATTTGTGCTTCGAGTTCCTTCGTATACGGAATACCGTAATTGAAATTTTGCGCGATGACGTTATAACACCCTTCACAGGCAAAAAGGCAGCCGCTCACATACAGCGAGCAGCGTACCCCTTCCCCATCGACAAAATTATACGGTTTATAGCTTGCAATCTTCCCTTGGGAATACTGCTGGCTGGTCCATTCTTTTGGCTTCGGGTTATTCATCCTCCGTCACCCCAAGCGCATAGCGTTCCTTGAGTTTTGGCATATGTTTCACACGCGAAGAAATTTCCACGTGACGACCGTGCACCATCGGACGGGCCTGCGGATTTCCAAGGTAGCCACAAGTTCGTTTCACCACATCACACGTTTGCGGATCATGGTTCTTACACTGTGGACATTCGAACCCTTTAGCCGTTGGTGTAAATTCGCCATCAAAACCGCACTTATAGCAATGGTCGATTGGCGTATTCGTTCCAAGGTATCCAACTTTGTCATAGGCAAAATCCCACACAGCTTCCAGCGCCTTTGGATTTTGACGAAGCACTGGATATTCGCAGTAATGAATGAAGCCACCTGAAGAATACACTGGATAATCTTTTTCGAAGTCAATCTTTTCAAATGGCGTTGGATTTTTACGCACATCATAATGGAAACTATTCGTGTAGTATTCCTTCTCGGTAATATCTGGCACTAGACCAAATTTTTCGATATCGAGCTTGCAGAATCGGTCGGTCAAACTTTCACTTGGAGTCGCATAGACGCTGAAATGATAGCCGTACTCGTCGCCCCATGAATCCGTATGAGCCTTCAACGCCTTCACGATTTCTAAGGTAAAGGCCTTGGCTTCCGGATTATTTTCCCAGGCTGGCCCAAAGAAGGCGGTTGCGGCTTCATAGAGGCCAATATAGCCCAGAGAAACCGTCGCACGTTTGTTTCTAAATAGAACGTCGACTTCTTCGCCATCCTTCAAACGTTGGCCAAATGCGCCGTAATGATACAACACTGGCGCATTGTCGCGAGTGGCTTCCTTACAACGTTCCACACGGTAGACGAGTGCATCTTTACAAATCGCGAGTTTTTCCTCAAAAATCTCCCAAAACTTTTGAAGAGATCCGTCTGCTTCAAGCGCAATCCGAGGAATATTAAGAGTCACAACTCCTAAGTTCATTCGCCCATCGTTCACTTCTTGGCCGTTTTCGTCCTTCCATCCTTGTAAGAACGAACGGCATCCCATCGGCACCTTAAAGCTTCCCGTCAAACGAACGATTTGGTCATAGCTTAATACGTCTGGATACATGCGTTTTGTCGCACATTCCAACGCTAATTGTTTCACGTCATAGTTTGGGTCGTTGGCTTCCAAGTTCACGCCACGTTTCAATGTGAAAACAAGTTTTGGAAAAATGGCAGTTCGTTTTTCTTTGCCAATCCCTTCCATACGCACTTGCAAGATAGCCTTTTGAATACAACGTTCAAAATGATTTGTTCCGAGTCCGAATCCAAGTGTTGTAAATGGCGTTTGTCCTTGCGATGTATATAACGTGTTGATTTCATATTCTAACGATTGCATCGCATCATAAATATCTTTTTCCGTTTTCTTCATCGCATACGCTTCTTGACGTTCTGCACCTTCAATCCAGACTTTTGCATCTGCTAAATGCTTTTCGTAATTCAAGGCTGCATAAGGTGCCAGTAACTCATCCACACGGTTGGCAGAACAACCACCATACTGACTGCTTGCCACATTCGCAATAATTTGCGCCATCTGTGCGGTTGCGGTTTGAATCGATTTAGGAGACTCCACTTCCGCATTTCCGATTTTAAAACCGAGCCCTAGCATGTGCTCGAAGTCAATTAAGCAACAGTTCGTGAGCGGCATATATGGATGATAATCCAAGTCGTGATAATGAATGTCGCCCTTCAAATGCGCATTGGCCACGTGCGGCGGAAGCATCTTTAAGCCAATAATCTTCCCGACCGTTCCAGCCGTTAAGTCGCGTTGTGTATTAAATACTTTACTATCTTTATTCGCGTTCTCGTTGACGACGCTTGCCTCTTTATTCGTTAATCGTGAGAGCGCCCATTGGAAATCCAACTGATTCTTACGGCGCAAATCACGGTCAACACGGTATGAGATATACTCTTGTGCAAGCTCTGATTCTCCGTCTTCAATCAGTAAATGTTCAATGATATTTTGAATTTCATAAATCTCAATCGTATCGTTAAAGCGTCTTGAAATCTCCGCGAGGACATCCTCTACGATGCTACCAAGCACTTCCATCCGCTCATCGCTTAATTCACCATTCAATCCGATTTCTGCTTTTTCAATCGCACGTTGAATTTTTTCCTTTTGAAATTCGACTTGTCGGCCATCCCTCTTCGTGACCGATAATGCTGTTAATGTCTCTACACTCATCACGATTCCTCCTTAAACTCTAGTCCTTATTGTAGCACTCAAAAAATAAAAATCAACCCCTAAAACACAATATATTGTGTTTTAGAATCGTTATAATTTACAACATATAGTGTTACGGACTACAAAAAACTCTCTAACAAATCTGTCAGAGAGTCTGAATTTCTTATTTTTGTGCGTTTTTAACAGCTTCGACCATCTTATCCCAAACGTTTTCCATATCTTGTACCAATTTCAATTGCGTACGTGCACGGTCTAAGTTTTGTCCTGGACGAGTCGTTGCGTAATAAACGTCCCCATTGATATAGTCCGTCAAGAAACGAATACCTTGTTCTAGCGTAATGACGCGAGCACCCCAAGGTAAGTATTCGAGTTCGGCTTCCGTCAAGATGCCGTTTGTCCCTTCGATAAAGCCTTTCACGTAAGTTTCGTATAAGTCGAAATCGAAGTTCACTTTTGTTAAATCGGATTCGTCTTCGGCGCAGTCATTTGCACCAAAACGAATGGAATCCCCAAAATCAAATAACACTAATCCCGGCATTACCGTATCAAGGTCCACGATACAAAGCGGTTCTTTTGTTTCACTGTCGAACATGATGTTGTTTAATTTTGTATCATTATGCGTTACACGAAGCGGCAATACGCCTTCATCGAGTAAATCATAGAGTAAGAAGCAGTCCGCTTTACGGTTTTGGATAAATGCAATCTCTTCTTGCACTTCTTTCACACGGCCCACACGATCTTCTCTAATCGCTTCTTCTAACTGTCTGTAACGATTACGTGTATCGTGAAATTTTGGAATCACTTCGACTAATTGGCTCGCATCGAAGTCGTTTAAGTCATAGGCAAAACGACCAAATGCTTTCGCTGTGATGTAAAATTGCTCTGGACTTTCTACTTTATCTAATGAATAGCTATTTTTAACGGAATCATAAATACGCCAGTAAGTTCCGTTATCCAAGTTGGCTGTTAAGTGGCCATCTTTTGTACGGATGACACGAAGCGTTTCACGAGCAGCATCGCGCCCTTCTGCTTCGTATTTCTCGCGAAGATAAGTCGTTACCTTCTCGATATTTTCCATTAAGCCGCGAACATTTGGAAAAATATCATGGTTAATGGCTTGTAATACATATTGTTTTTCTTCATTTTCATGTGTATGTGTAATTTGATAGGTTTTATTAATTAATCCATTTCCTAAAGGTTGAATATCTACTAATTCCCCTGGTAATTCGTAATATTCATATGCCACACGAGCATTATTTAATGGATTTCCTTCTGTCGTCATAACCTTTTCCCCTTTTACCTTCTAACAAGTCGTATGTGTCTATTGTACCGCTTTCACTACTAAAAAGGAAGATATACGGCGAAAAAAAATCGTGCAGCGAACTGGAAAAGTTCTACTGCACGATCCATTACTAGCTTATTTACTTCCGACTTCTTTACCGGCAATACGTCCGAATGTGATAATATCCGTAATCGCATTTCCTCCAAGACGGTTCTTCCCTTGGATAACCCCTGTTAATTCACCAGCAGCGTATAATCCAGGAATTGGTTCGCCTTTTTCATTTAACACTTCTGTTTTTTCGTTGATAACAACCCCACCCATTGTATGGTGAACAGAAGGAACGGCTTTTTCAATATAATAAGGACCTTCTTCTAGAGAGACTAATCCACCACGGTGATGGAAATCTTTGTCGTCTTTAGTCTTCGCATATTCATTTACTTTTGCGATTGTTTCTTTCAAGTTATTGATATCGATATCGAAGAATTTTGCAGCTTCTTCAATCGTATCAGCTTTAACTAACAATCCTTCACGAATCAACTCATCGTATTCTGCTTTATGCGCTTCTTTCGTCTTCGAAATCGCATCAATTTTATCGTTCCAGATTTGATAAGCATAGCCCCCTGTTTGTGCTAGGATTGCTTTTGAAATCACATCACGACGGTCTAGTTCTTCCACAAAACGTTTTCCTTCTTGGTTGACTAGAATCGCTCCATCAAAACGAGTATCGGCTAATAGCGAAATCATACCAGTCTTCGGATTTGCGATTGGGTATGTTTGGATGTATTCCATGTTCTTCAACGCAGCCCCAGCTTTTTGAGCCATTACGATACCATCCCCAGTAGTTCCGACTGTATCTGTTGATTTATAACGTTCGTCATATTCTTTGTTATATTCTTTACGCATTTCGACATTTGAACCGAAACCACCTGTTGTTAATACAACCCCATTGTTAGCAAGGAATTTGACTTCTTTTTTAGCCTTGTCAGTGGCTTTCACACCTGTCACACGACCGTTTGCATCTTGGATTAATTCATCTGCTTTCACGTTCAAGAAGATCTTAACACCAAGTTCTTCTGCTTTTGCTTTTAATTTAGACACTAATTCCGCACCAGTATGGCCCTTAGGAATCAATGCACGTTTAAATGAGTGTCCACCGAATTGGAATAATTGATCTGATAGGAATTCAACGTGTACGTCGTCTCGTAACCATTCTGCTGATTCCAATGCTTTTTCAGCCATTAAATGAACGAGTTTAGGATCCCCGATATTGTCTCCACCCTTCATCGTATCATTATAGTACGCTTCTACAGAGTCGCCAGTAATTCCAAGATTCTTTTGTACCCAGTTACCAGGCGCATTCATTTCCCCACCGGAAATAAGCGTATTCCCGCCGACTGTTGGCATTTTTTCAACAATAGCGACTGACTTACCAGCTTCTGCAGCTTCAATCGCAGCACTAAGTCCGGCACCACCTGAACCAACGATAACGACATCAAAGGTTTGTTCTGCAGGAAGCTCGTTTTTATTCGTTGCCGTTTGTTTTGCAGCGACAAGCGTAATGCCTGATTTCTTAATCGCATCTTTAACGGCTTCTAAATAACCTTCACTAGTTGCACTCGCTCCAGACACAACATCGACATCTGCTGAGTTTTGCGCGATAATCGTTTCCTTCAACTCGTTGTAAACCGGATCGGACAGCCCTTTATTTTCATCTTGCTGAACGACTTCAATGTTAGTAATCTTCGCATCGGTAATCGTAACGGCTACTTTAATCTCGCCGTGCTTACCATTCCCCACTCCTTCAAATTTCCCACTCTTCTTCGCTGTAGCACAGCCGAATAAAAGTAGAACCGATAAAATACTTAGTAAAAGAACTTTCCAATTTCTTTTCATTTTTTCTCACCTTTCACTTTTTATTTTTATTATTACAATTACTATTATAACGTTTTCACAAACATTAATAAACAATAAATGAAAAATTTCACATAAAAACAATATTTTAAATGTTAAATCTTCAGAAATCAAAACAATAAAAAAAGAATACCTCCAAAACGATTTGTTTCAGAAGGTATTCTTCAGTTTTCACACTGTTATTTCATTTCTTTTGAGCTTTCCATGATCGCATCAATTAAGCCATATTCTAATGCTTCTTGTGCTGTCATGTAGTTATCACGGTCTGTATCTTTTTCGATACGTGATAATTTTTGTCCTGTTTGTTTCGCCAAGATTTTATTTAAGCGTTCACGTGTTTTCAAGATTTGACGTGCTGCAATTTCAATTTCTGTCGCTTGACCTTGAGCTCCGCCTAAAGGTTGGTGAATTAAGATTTCAGCGTTTGGTAATGCATAGCGTTTCCCTTTAGCACCAGCTGTTAATAGGAATGAACCCATTGATGCTGCTAGTCCCATCGCGATGGTTTGAACGTCTGCTTTGATGAAGTTCATTGTATCGTAGATGGCTAAACCTGCTGTTACACTTCCTCCGGGAGAGTTAATATACATGTAAATATCTTTCTCAGGATCTTGTGCATCTAAGAATAGTAATTGCGCGATAATCGCATTCGCCATATCGTCGTGAACTGGTCCGCTTACCATGATAATACGGTCTTTTAATAAACGTGAGTAAATGTCATAAGCGCGTTCTCCGCGAGAAGACTGCTCGATAACTGTTGGAATTAAATTCATAGCATTTCCTCCATATTCTGCTTTTGTTATAGTCTACTTCAATAGTCAACAAAGGTCAATCTATCTGCTTGTTAGTTAATAAAGTTGAAAATCTTGTCCCATACTTCTTTTGAGAAAATATCAAATGGGTTGTGACCTTCACCAAGAACGGCATAACCAACCATTAAGCCAAGTGCAAATAAGATGACTGCGATAATCACGAAGATTAAGACACGGAGTAGCGCCGTCAATAATAAGTGACCACTATTTTTCAATTCTTGCTTCATGCTTCTTCTTTCCTTTCATCATCAATCATATTCGCAGTTGGGTTCATTACAACTTTCTTAGAACTGAAGAGTCTTCTGAGTCCTGAGAAAATACCACGATCTGCTTTAATGCGGTTTAATAAGATTCCTGTTCCAATCGCAACACTTTGAAGCGGGTTCTCTGCCACCATCACAGGAACTTGTAGCTTCTCAGAAAGCATACGGTCGATTCCTTGGATGAGCGCTCCGCCCCCTGTTACCATCACGCCGCGTTCGATAATATCACCTGCGAGTTCTGGCGGAGTCGCTTCGAGTACGAGTCTGGCTTCTTCGCCAATCGTATCGAGCATTTCTTTTAAGCAATGATAAATTTCATTTGTATAAATGGTAACGGTCTTCGGTAATCCAGTCGTCATATCACGACCTTTAACAATCATATCCGACTCGTTTTCCACTTCAATCGCACTACCAAGATTCATCTTGATGGCTTCAGCAGTACGGTCCCCGATAATGAGTTGATATTTGTCTTTAATATATTCGGAAATGGCAAAGTCCATATTGTCGCCGGCTAATTTAATCGAACGGCTTGTGACCGTTGATCCCATTGAAAGAACGGCAATATCACTTGTTCCGCCACCGATATCGATAACCATGTTTCCAATTGGAGAGAAGATATCGAGTCCAACGCCGACTGCGGCCACTTTTGGTTCTTCCTCTAAGTAAATATTACGTCCACCGCATTTAATCGCTGCTTGGATAATCGCTTTTTGCTCGACTGTCGTAATATTTGTTGGTGTGCAAATCAAAATATCTGGTTTAGAGAACCAACTATTTAAGTTTAATTTTTGCATGAACAATTCAAGCAATTGCTCAGTAACCGCGATATCCGCAATTACCCCACCTTTTAATGGATGGTGCACATTGATTTCTTTAGGTGTACGGCCCACCATTTGATACGCACGTTCACCGACTGCAATCACGTCGCCATTACGCTCATCTAGCGCAACGAGTGACGGTTCATTTAAAATAATTCCACGATCTTTTAAGAACACTAAAATATTCGCTGTTCCTAAGTCGATTCCAATATCTCGAACCATGAAAGTCTCCTCTCTTATAAACGTTCCTTTGTTTTGAATCCATTTTTAAATACGAAAAGAATATACGAGCCGATTAAGAAGGCTACGGCTAATCCTAAGCAATATTGCAAGACGCCGAGAAATCCATATTTATCCACATTCAAGAAGAAATATGGGAATGGGCCATCTTTGTTATTTCCAATCGGAATACGTGTGATGAGTGCAATCGCAACAGACACAATCGCATAGACCAGCGGCAATAACGTCCACGTAAATGGATCACACCACTTGTAGCAATGCCCTTTATCAAAGACGATGCAATCCGCTAACGTTCCAAATGGCACAATATAGTGCGACAAGAAATTCTCAATCGTCCAGAATTCTTCGGCTGTCTTTTGTGGTGCTAACATAAAGTGATACACCAAACCCGTTAGAAGAATCGCAACCGTCACGCCACCCTTCAAGCGAAGGTCCATTTTACTCCAATGGCCACTCTTGCGGTATTTGAAGAGCAAGTACACCATAAATACTCCAACGAGTAGATTCGATTGATTCGTGTAGTAACGAAGTCCATGCCAGCCGTGAAGCGTCATCTGCATTAGAAAACCGACAATCGCACAGGTCGCAATGATACCCTTCGAGATTAGACTTGCTTTTAAAAATGTTGCTCTCTTCATTCAATTCCTCTTTCTCTTGACACTAATCCTCTTTATTATACCATATCTATCGCCGTTGTCAGTACTATTAACGTGCAATCAAAAAGGCTTGGCCACAAACAGCCAAACCTTTCTCAAATTATGCTCTACGATGGTTCATTAAGTCATGTGGACTTACGACCGGAGTTGAGTTCACCCATCTAGCAAAATTGCGAAGCGGGAGATATAAAATATAATAAATCACGATGTTTAACATTAAGGTTGCCCCAAGTCTCACTACTAAGAACTCGTTCCAACTCATGCTCGCTACTCCTCGTAAGGCATACACGAAGTAAACAGAGACTTCGGTGAAGCTTAAGAAGAACACTAGCGCTAGCCCTAATGTAAATGGATTTTGAAGGATGTTCGAGCGAACCAAATTAATGATTCGTACAATCACTGCAAACAGCGCCATGTAGACACCAAGGACGCCTGAGTAGTAACTATCCACTAAGAATCCTGCAACGACTGTAAACCAGAACATTGACTTTTGGTCAATCATGAAGTTTAACAACACGACTGCGATAATAATCATTCGAGGCGTTAAGCTATAGCCGGAGAACAGAAACAATTTTGAAAAATGATTCGTTAACACTCCATCGGCTAAGAAAGCAAGAATATAAACAAATAACACCCAGTAAACTCTTTTTGAGATGCGCATTATTGCCCCTCGCTTTCGCTTGTACGAATAACAACCGTCACGTAACGAACGTCATTCGTATCCGCTGCTGGACGAATTTTCACTTCTTTATACAAGCCAAAACGGTCCATCGCCACTTCTTCAACCGTACCGATATACAGTGAGTTTGGAGAAATGCCACCGAGACCACTTGTCACGACTTTATCCCCAACTTTGATATCTTGCGTTGCTTGAATTTGGCTCATCACTAACATATTGCTTTTATCGTCATAACCAGTGATGGTTCCGTAGATTGGTTCTTTTTCGTTTTGAATCATCGCTGCCACACGCACTAATGTATTATCAGCATTCGATAATAGCGCTACACGTGCACTCGTTGGATTCACGTCCATGACTTTCCCTACAAGCCCGTTATCACTCATAACAGACATTTGTGGTTGGATGCCGTCATTTGATCCTTTGTTAATCGTAATGACATCACGCCATGTATCTGGATTACGCGCAATAACCGTCGCATTCACTAACGTATAATCGTTTAGTGTATCTTGCAACTTGAGCGTTTCCTTCATTTTTTGGTTATCACGTTTTAACTCACTCAATTGAACTTCTAATTCATGAATGGTATCGATTTTTTGTTTTAACGATTGATTTTCTTGATACGTATTTGATAAATCACTCACGCTATCGATAAAATCATTAATACTATTTGCTGGATAAGAGACTAATCTTCCTAGAATATTGGTTACATCATTAACACCTTGAGTCACGATATTACTGCCGTAAGTAATGGAATACATGATCAATGCTAATGCCGTGATAATTCCGATTACCCAACCAATTAGTTTCTTATTTGAAAAAATTGGATTCACATCATCACTCCTCTTTATTTATTTTTCAACGGACTCTATTTTTTCATTAATGATGGATTTGCTAAAATCGCACCAGTTCCTAATGCCACACAATCAAGTGGATCGTTGGCCACAAAGGCTGGTACTTGCGTTTCCTTCGAAATCATCTCAGCAAGGTGACGAAGCATTGCGCCCCCACCTGTTAACACGATTCCATGATCAATAACGTCCGCAGAAATTTCTGGCGGTGTTTGTTCCAATACATCTTTTACTGCGTCTAAAATTTGATGAATAATTTCACTCATCGCAACTGCAATTTCTTTTGCAGGCACTTCAACAACACGTGGCAATCCCGTAACCATATCACGACCACGCACTTGCATGCTTCCTTGTGCTTTTTCAATGGAAGCTGAACCTAACATAATTTTTAATTCTTCAGCCGTACGTTCTCCAATTAGTAAATTGTATGTCTTACGAACGTGCTGCACGATAGACTCGTTTAACTCGTCTCCTCCGACACGAATCGAGCGGCTATTCACGATTCCACCAAGCGAAATCGTCGCCACGTCTGTCGTACCGCCACCGATATCGACAATCATGCTTCCAGTTGGATCTGTGACAGGAAGTCCTGCTCCAACTGCAGCCGCGAATGGTTCTTCAACCACATACGCTTCTTTAGCTCCTGCATATTTTGTCGCGTCTAAAACGGCTCTTTTTTCAACGTCTGTAATGCCACTTGGCACACAAATAATGACCACTGGTTTAAAGAATGAGCGGCCCACAATCGACTGAATGAAGTATTTCAACATTGCTGTCGTTGTATTGTAGTCAGCGATTACGCCATCTTTCATTGGGCGTAATGCCACGATATTTTCTGGTGTTCTACCAATCATTTCAAATGCAGATTTTCCTACTGCGATAATTTCTTCTGTAACGATATTTTTTGCAACAACGGAAGGTTCACGTGTGACGATTCCCTCATCTTCTAGATAAACAATCGTGTTAGCTGTGCCTAAGTCAATTCCGATATTTTGTGCTTTAAAATTTAATGCAACCACACTGTTTCCTCCTTAGATAATTCTTCTACAGACTAGGCTGTAAGAATTCTATTCTAGTATAGCAGAATTTAGCTTTTTATTCTTGTATTTTATAGATTTTTAGGAAACTTTTTTATTTCGTAACATAAAAACGGTTTCTGTAATATTTTGGTGATATTTTTTGTGTAAAAATATGGTGAGCCTTCGGCTGGAACGGGAGAAACAATAAGGGGTTTTGGGCTGTTTTGAAAAACTACGAGCACTTTCGGATGTCTTCATAGGAATAACAATAGCTATACCGGAACGAGCCTTAGTCTCGTTTCCTATCGAGCTTCAAACTGACTCTAGGAAATGAATTTCCAGAGTCAGTAATTCACATCGATTATGATCGCTATTATTATTCCTATAGAATCCGAAGGCTCTTCGTTTTTCAACAGGCGATACGCCATGTTTCTCCCATTCCAGCTAAGGATGCTTTTGACAAAAAATAATCATCGAAATCTAGAAAAAGAATTACGAAAAAAATTTGAAAATCAGATACAAGATTAAAAGTAAATTCTTAGGTGGGGGGAAGCAAAAAAGCAGCTCGGTTAGAGAGCTGCTTGGATGACGAAATTGTTAACGTATTCAATGATGGTAAAGAAATTGATGACTAGTAAGAAGAGAACTAGTACGAGGAGTTGTTTTTTCCATGTTAAGGCGACATATCCGATAAAGTCGCGGATAAAGGCGTTGAGAGAATAATAGAGTTTCGTTCTTGCACCGTAGCCGACGCATTTGTATCCCATTTTTCTAGCTAGAACGACAGCGCGGAAAATGTGAAAATAGTTCGTTACGATGGCAGCTCTATGGTTGGATTCTGGATACCGTTCCTTGATGATTCCATAAGAGTTTTGGAGATTTTGCTCTGTATTCATTGATTGGTCTTCCATAATAATCCACTCTTCTGGCACACCTTGTTCAACGGCATAGCGTTTCATCGCTTCTGCCTCGGAAATCACTTCATCGGCTCCCTGACCACCACTCATAATTAAGTAACATGGCTTTTCTTGTTTTTTCCAAATAGCAATACCGCGATTGATGCGGCTGGCCAGTAGTGGCGTTACTTTTTCACCGATAAGGCCTGCGCCAAGGACGATAATATGATCGAACTTATAGCGTCTCATATGCACGCTATTTGCAAAAGTCGTTAGGAAATACATCACCAACTCGACCGCAAAGAAGATGCCTGTCGCAATAAGTACGCGCATTAGTCCTACGAGCCAAACATTTGATTCGGTAACTTGTAAGAGCGGGTTGAAGAATAAATAAACGACAAGAGCAATGCCCAGTCCTAATGCTAATAGATTTGTAAATCTGAAACCTTCTCGCTGAATCAAACGAACCCCGGACACCAGTAAAAATAATGTTCCCCAGATTGGTAAAAGTAAGATTGCTAAGAACGGAAGAAAGAGAAATCCCATAGCGATAAAGTCTCCTAAGGAACCTGCCTCTATCTCGAGGTAACGTGTAACAGTTATGAAAACAATAGTATAAAACGCTAGAAACCAACCAAAGCTGAGCGCTCCAAACCAGATGGATCTTCGCTCTGGAATCAAGCTAATAAGAACCCCGACGATAATTAAACCAACAATAATAAATTCCATGATGTTCCTCCTCAAAATTAATTTGAGTGTACTAAAGTAATGTTGGTACGTCAACTAAATGAAAGCTAAAAAGGCCATATATGGACATGGCCAAATTTGTGCTTTTTAGGCTTATCCTTTTCTATTTTTGCGCACAAAAAAACCACCGGAAAACCGGTGGCATCAAAGTTTAAGTTAAATTATAGTTTAACTACGTTAGCTGCTTGTGGTCCACGAGCGCCTTCTTCAACATCGAATTGAACTGCTTGTCCTTCTTCTAATGTTTTGAATCCTTCTGATTGGATTGCTGAGAAGTGTACGAATACATCGTTTCCACCTTCACGTTCGATAAACCCAAAACCTTTTTCTGAGTTAAACCATTTTACTGTACCTTGTTCCATGAACATTTCCTCCTTGTGCCATAGCACTTGTTATTGATATTCTTGCTAATGGTTCGAAAGGAGTAATATCTTACACAATTTCTTTACATAACAAAAACACAACCTAAGTATAACATCTCACAGGCAAATTTGCAAGAGTATTTCCGATTTCACTGAGAATTAAGTAGAACAATTGCCGTTTTGTGCGTTTTTTCCGAATCGTTTCGTTAATTTTCAATATTATTTTTCGTGAAAATTGAAAACAATCTGTTTTCATCTTTTTCTAAAATTCAACTTTTCACATTCTTTTGAATCGTTTTTAAAAAGCCCCGAATTCTTTTAAAGAAATATACTCCTCTCCTCCGACTACAAAATGATCTAGAAGCTCGATCCCCATGAGTTCACCACATTCCATCAAGCGACGCGTAAAATCGATATCCGCTTGTGAGGGTTCGGGGTTTCCGCTTGGGTGATTATGGCCAATGATGACGCGCGCCGCCGAAAACCGTACTGCCTCCCGAAAGATTTCTCTGGGATGCGCCACTGCACTGTTCAACCCACCGATGAAGATCATTTTCTTCTTGATAATCTCGTTTTTCGTGTTTAAATACAAGGCGACAAGATGTTCCTGATAGGCATCCTTCAACTCCTGCACAATCCACTGGCCGGCCATCTTGGAGGACGTAATCTTACCGAGTTTCATTTGCACGGCATTGCTTAAGCGCACACCCAGTTCCATGGCTGCCTTTAGTTCAATCGCCTTGGTTCTGCCGATTCCATTAATCTGCATGAGTTCGTCCAGACTCGCCATCTTCAGCGAATGCAAGTCCTCGAAGGTGTTTAAGACAACGACCGCCAGCTGCAGGACGTTTAAATCCTTGGACCCTGTTCGCAGTAATATCGCAAGTAATTCATGCGTTTCAAGCACTTTAGCGCCATACCGTTCGAGGCGTTCTCGTGGCATGGCGCTTAAAGGCACTTCTAATAATTTTGATTCAATCATTGTGACACTTCCTCTTTGTTTTCTCTACAAAGAGTTACGATGTCTATTCTTCTTTGGGCTTACGGTTCTTCCACCAATGTCGAACTTCGGCGATAAAATACAATGAGCCGGTCACCCATAATTCGCTCTCGTCGTCTGTTGAACTAGCGAAACGGTCGATGACTTCTTCAAAGCTTTCTTCATAGGAAATCTTGCGAGAATCCAAGTACGCTTCGACATCACTTCTAGCAATCGACTGTCCCTTTGAAGGATGGAAACTCGTTAAGATGATGTTCACGTCAGGAAGAGCTTCCTGCAATTTTGCAAGCATCTGTTGACTATCTTTTCGAGTGAGCGCGCTAAATAACAGCGTCTGTTTCTTGCCAACATGAGCCGTCATGTTTTGAACGAGTCGCTCGATGGCCGGCAAATTATGAGCACCGTCGATGATCACAAGCGGGGTTTCTTGCAACACTTCCATGCGCCCTGGCCAGGAAACCACTCGTAGGGCTGCATCGATGCATTCGGGTTGCACACTTCTTCCAGTAGCTTCCATCCATTCACGAAATGCTCGAATCGCAACAGTCGCATTCTCCTTTTGGAAGGCTCCTTTAAGGGCTAACTGTTCCAGCGGAATCGTTAACTCGTTATCTTGATACGAATCTTCTACTAGTGAAAAATCCTCCCCAAATGCCTGAACAGTTGCGCCTTTCTCACTAGCGACTCCACGTATCACATCCATACATTCACGCGTGACTGGCCCGACAACCACTTGCTGCCCAGCCTTAATAATCCCTGCTTTTTGCGCCGTAATTTCTTCCAACGTACTTCCGAGTAAGTCTTGATGGTCCAACCCAATCGTCGTAATGACACTGACGAGTGGATGGCCGACATTCGTATTATCGAGAAGACCTCCAATCCCGACCTCAATAATCGCAAGGTCGACGGCTTCCTGTTGAAAGACGACAAACATCATCGCCGTTAAAATCTCAAAATAGTTAAAGGCTTCCCACTCTTCGAATAAGCGGCTCTCCACCTCTCTTATGACCGATGCCGCTTGCCAGAACGGTTCTTCTTCAAGAGGCACTCCGTCTAGCTGGATTCGTTCTCTGATACTGTCCATATGTGGTGAAGTGAATGTCCCTACTCGCAATCCATGTGCTTTTGCAAAGGCCGTCACCATCGCAGCAGTCGACCCTTTTCCATTGGTTCCCGCAATATGAATACTCTTCAACCCTCTTTCTGGATTTCCAAGTGCTTCTATGATTGCCTCCATGCGGTACAATCCATGTTTGCGCGGAATACTCTCGCTCTTTTTTAACCACTCTTGAATCATTCACTCACCTCCTGTTTTCCTCATTTATCATAACAGAAAATTGCCCACCGGAACATACAAAAGAGAGCGCATGACATTTCATACGCTCTCCCCACCGTTACAACGGATTAGATTTTTTTCAATGTTGCGATACGTTCTAACACTGCTTCGCGTTGTGCTTGATAGTCCGCACCTTTTGCACGTTCAGCTTCAACAACCGCTTCAGGAGCTTTTGCCACAAATTTCTCGTTCGATAATTTCTTCTCGACACGATCCACTTCTTGTTGCAATTTCTCTGCTTCTTTTTCAAGACGAGCGATTTCGTCTTCGATATTGATTAATCCTGCTAATGGTAAGTAAATTTCAGCACCTGTGATAACTGAAGTTACCGCATCAGATGGTGCTTCAACGTCTTCCCCATACACGAATTCTTCTGGATTTGAGAAGCGTGCAATGTAAGATTCGTTTTCTTTCAAGATTGCGTAGTGCGCTGCGTCGCTCACTTTCGCAATGATGTTAATTGGTTTTGATAATGGTGTGTTCATTTCGTTACGAACGGTACGTACTGAACGGATGAAGTCCATTAAGAATTCCATTTCTTCGGCTGCTTTTTCATCCATTTGTTCTGGGTGAACGGTTGGATAAGTTGCGACCACTAATGATTCCCCAACGTGAGGAACTGATTGCCAGATTTCTTCTGTCACGAAAGGCATGATTGGGTGTAATAGACGTAATGTGTTGTCTAATACATATACAAGAATGCTACGTGTTGTTAATTTCGCAGCTTCGTCGTCCCCTGCTAATGTTTCTTTCGACATTTCGATATACCAGTCACAGAAATCATCCCAGATGAAGCGATATAGGAGACGTCCTGCTTCACCGAATTCGAATTTCTCGAAGAGTTCTGTCACTTTGCCAATCGTTTGATTCAAGCGTGTTAAAATCCATTTATCCGCAAGAGTCTTCTCACCAGTGATATCCACTTGGTCCGCTGTTAAGTCGCCCACGTTCATTAATGCGTAACGGCTTGCGTTCCAAATCTTGTTGATGAAGTTCCATGCAGCATCCATCTTGTCTGTTGAGTAACGAACGTCTTGCCCTGGAGCAGAACCGTTTGCTAAGAACCAACGAAGCGCATCGGCACCATATTGCTCGATGACTTCCATTGGGTCAACCCCGTTTCCAAGAGACTTACTCATCTTACGTCCTTGGCTATCACGAATCAATCCGTGGATAAGAACGTTCTTGAATGGACGTTTACCTGTAAATTCTAACCCTTGGAACATCATACGGCTTACCCAGAAAGTAAGGATGTCGTATCCTGTTACAAGTGTATTCGTTGGATAGTAACGTTTGTAGTCAGCTGCATTTTCATCTGGCCAACCCATTGTTGAAAATGGCCATAACGCAGATGAGAACCAAGTATCTAATACGTCTGGATCTTGTGTCCAGTTTTCGATATCGCTTGGTGCTTCCATGCCTACGTATACTTCGCCCGTTTCTTTATGATACCAAGCTGGAATTTGATGTCCCCACCATAATTGACGTGAAATTACCCAGTCGTGAATGTTTTCCATCCAACGTAAGTACGCATCATTGAAACGTGGTGGATAGAAGTTTACTGTGTTGTCTCCTTCTGCACGTTGCGCATTGATGGCTTGCTCTGCCAAAGGTCCCATTTTCACGAACCATTGTTTTGAAAGACGTGGTTCAACAACGACATCTGTACGTTCTGAGTGACCAACGCTGTGTAAATGTTTTTCGATTTTTACAAGAAGGCCAGCTTCTTCTAAATCTTTCACGATGGCTTTACGCGCCGCAAAACGGTCCATGCCTTCGTATTTACCGGCTAACTCATTCATTGTCGCATCATCGTTCATCACGTTAATACGAGGTAAGTTATGACGGTTTCCTACTTCAAAGTCGTTCGGGTCATGCGCTGGAGTGATTTTTACAACCCCTGTTCCGAAATCTTGCTCAACGTATTCGTCAGCGATGATTGGAATTTCACGGTTTACTAACGGCAAGATAACTGTTTTACCGATAAGCGCTTGGTAACGTTCGTCGTCTGGGTGAACCGCAACCGCTGTATCTCCAAGAAGTGTTTCTGGACGAGTTGTTGCGATTTCTAGGAATCCACTTCCGTCTGCTAGAGGATAGTTCATATGATAGAACGCACCTTCCACGTCTTTATGGATTACTTCGATATCAGATAATGAAGTTTTGGCTTTAGGGTCCCAGTTGATGATGTACTCACCACGGTAGATTAAGCCTTTTTCGTATAACGTTACGAAGACTTTCTTCACGGCGTCAGATAACCCTTTATCTAACGTGAAACGTTCTCTGCGATAGTCTACAGAAATCCCCATTTTTGCCCATTGTTCACGGATATGGCTGGCATATTCTTCCTTCCATTCCCATGTTTGTTCAAGGAACTTCTCACGGCCAAGGTCATAACGAGATAAGCCTTCTCCGCGTAATTTTTCTTCTACTTTTGCTTGAGTTGCAATCCCCGCATGGTCCATCCCTGGTAACCATAAAGTATCGAACCCTTGCATACGTTTTTGACGGATAATCATGTCTTGTAACGTTACGTCCCAAGCATGTCCTAAGTGTAATTTCCCTGTTACGTTTGGTGGCGGGATAACGATTGAATAAGGTTCAGCGTTTGGATCTTCGTTTGGATGGAAGACGCCTGAATCAACCCACCATTGATATTTACCAGCTTCAACTTCTTGAGGTTGAAACTTAGATGACATTTCTTTAGCCATTGATTTTCCTCCTTGTATCTTGTTTGTGTCCAATAAAAAAATCCTATGAAGACACTCTCCATAGGACGATTAAATTCGTGGTACCACCTAATATTCGCGTAAAAATTCATTACGCCTCGATGTTGGTAACGAAGTGTCGTCTCCGTACTCTATTACTTCTTTTCGTAGAGTAAGCTCACAAGCTACCTTCAAATGAATTTGCTAGGAAGTTTCACCAAGTCTTCCCTCTCTCGTAAACAAAGTCATTTTACTCCTCTTGTTCATCGCTCTAATATACAAAATATTCTACCATTATGGCGATGTGCTTGCAACAATATCGCGCTCGTCTTACGATTTCACGTTCCCGCTAGACATGCCTTGGTTTGCATCTTCTGGAATCCACCAATCTAAGAACTGCTTCATCGCCCAGTCCCAGAAATCCCATTCGTGTCCGCCGACGTGCTCTTTATACGTTAGCGACACTCCTTGTTCTTTCAAAAAGCTGCTATAGCTACGATTGTCTTCCAAAAGCCAATCTTCCGTACCACACGCCATAAAGACCGAGAGCGCGTCCTTATGCTCCATTGTTTGGATGGCATGATACAACTGATTGCCTTCCGCCATAAAGGTCTCCTCATTTTTGAAGACTGCCTCCAAAAAGCTTTTTCTTAAAAAGAACGGTGCTTCTGGAATCTCCTCTGGTGGAAGTGCCTGTTTCTTAATCGCTCCAGAGAACGCTCCAATGACGCTAAAGGTGTCGGGATATTTGATGCCGTTTCGAAGCGCCCCGTATCCGCCCATCGAAAGCCCAGAAATGCCTAAGTCTTCCCGTTTTCGAGAAATAGGAAACATTCGGCGTGAGATTTCTGGAAGCTCCACCCCGATAAATTCTCCATAGTTCGTATAGTTCCATGGTTGGTCTACGTAGAAATGATTTTCCCCAGAAGGCATGATGAGGGCAAGGTTCTTCTCTTTAGCGTATCGAAGAATGCGCGTCTGATTGACCCAGTCCTGTTCACTGCCCAATACTCCGTGAAGCAACACCAACGCTTTGTACGGACCTTCCGAGAGATACTGATTATTAAAATCCACTGCATCGCTAGGCAAGTAGACTGACAGCGGGATGGTTCTCATTAATGTTTTTGAAAAAAATGAAATATGTAAAAGTGCCATATAGCGCCTCCGTTAAACGATTATTTTTTAAAGTATCGATTCACTACCGTCACTAACCCAAAGACAAACGTGACTCTAACGACGGATTTTTGCCACGACTCCCATTGCTCAAACCCAAAGAAATCATTCATGATGAGGATAAAAGCAATAGTGGCTACCATGCCAAGCAAAAAGACAGCCCATCCGCGATTCATCTTGTTGAGTTGTTCTGGATTATCCCGATTCACCCAAGTATAAAAAGCAAGCCCGACAACGATCGCACTCACAATAAATAGCACGATATCTTGACGAAATAGTAGCTGATAGATGGCATTCACGCCATTGATGATGCCTAACGCAACAATTCCAATGTCTCTAACTTTTTGACTCATTTCCAACAACCCCTCTTCCTAAAAACGGATTCCTGAACTTATCTTTATTATACTGCTCCCACAGCGTTTTTACTATACGAGAGAGCAAAAAAAGAACCCAGCATGACTGCTAGGTTCCACTCCTTCGACCTCTATAGCCGAGTATCTTATTTTATTCTTCTACCCCTAGTAATAGGTTTACTAGGATGTCCACTGTCACATTACCGAAGTAACGGCGGATGTCGATAGCTTCGAAGGCTTTTGTTAAGTCTTCGCGGTTGTATCCTACGCCCACAAGCGCTTTTTCTACATCGCTGATTTCACCAAGACCGAAGAAGTCCCCGTTAATCTTAATGTCTTTGATGGCATTCTTTTCAACGTTCAAGCTGAACTCGATTTGTCCGGCTGGAGTACGTTTAGATTGTTTGAATTCGAATTTTGGATTTTTTCCGTAGTTCCAATCTGGGTTGTTGAAGTACTTGCTGCGTAATTCTTCTACACGCACCCAGTCTTCATCCGTTAGAACATACTCTTTAATCGTTGATGTATCTTCCACATTGAAGATATTTTTCAAGAGCACTTCGCGGAATTGTAAGATGTCTAAGTCTTGATATTCAGGCGCTAAGTACGGTTTGATATTTGTCACGCGTGAACGAACTGACTTGATTCCTTTTGACGCGATTTTCTCTTGTTTTGGACGTAAAATTTGAGGCAAAATGCTCACATCTAGATCGAGCATTAATGTTCCGTGCGCTGTTAAACGGCCATTGTTTGAGTACATCGCATTTCCAGAGAATTTCTTACCGTCGATGAGAAGGTCGTTACGTCCTTGTAACTCTGCCCCTGTTGCTCCCATTTTATGTAGTGCTTCAATCACGGGTTCTGTGAATTTCCCAAAATCACGGAAGCTATCGCCATCATCTTCTGTAATGAAGCAGAAGCAGATATTTCCCATATCGTGATACACGGCTCCACCGCCTGAGAAACGACGAACCACTTGTACGCCAAGTTTATCTACACCATCTTGATTGATTTCTTCGATGGTATTTTGGTTTTTCCCGATGATAATCGCATTTTCGTTAACATAAAATAACAAAATTGGTTCATCGAGTTTCTTTTCGTTTAATAAGAAATATTCGATGGCTAAGTTTGTCGTTGCATCGTAGATTTCTTGTCCATTACGTTGATTTTTTACATAATACATCTGAAAGTCTCCTCGCTTTTACTGATATCACTAGCGCTATCATACCATAACCCTCCCCCTCACACATAAGAAAGAAGCTTGATTTTACACTGTTTTTACTCCACTCCAACACGCAATTACCATATATGGTAATTGCAGCCTTTCAACAAGAAAAAAGCGCACCCTTTCCAGGATGCGCTTTGTAAAACGTTAGTATGCCCATGCGATTAGCAAGTAGATGAAGGTTGAACCAAACATATCTGCCAATGCGTGCATAAGGAAGAATGGTAATAGGTTTTTGACCACTTTCTTGTACATGAAGTAGTAGAACAATCCGTACACGACTCCGATAACAATTGCCCACAACATTCCTTGGTACGTATGTAATGAGAAACGAACCAGTGTTGAGAATGCTAAAGCCTTCCACTGATGTTCTTCCTTTACCGATGTCATTAATCCAAGGAAGAAGAACTCTTCGTAGAATCCATTTAACAGCCCATAAGCGATGGCCATTGGAGATAACGCTAAGAACTTATTGATGATTTCCTGTGGGTTCATGAACGGAACAAGCACTGGGTCAAAGTAATTGTATTCACCGCTCAGTGTGGTTACGATGTCGCCAAAGAGTCCGACAATCGTGAATAATAACGGTACCCAGATGAGGACGGACCAGTGAAAACGAATCTTCAACTGCTTGAAGTCGTAATGACGGATGACTAAATACAAGAGTGCAATCGCTAGTAATATCACCTGTAAGGTAAAGTTACTCGAATACGCTGCCCCGTCGCTATAGGACGTTGTCGTCTCCGTATACTGCTGGGCCACTTGGGTTACTGGTTGTAAACTCTGTAGAAATTGTTGTGTGGATCGGATGATAAACTCACCGAACATGATAATCGTGACGATGAGGATGTCATACCACTTTAAAGTTTTTAATGGTTCTTTTGGTCTAATTTTAGTTAAAACATTCATGATTGGTTCCCTCTTTTCCTTATTGTATCAAAACACTGTTCTATTGAAAGAAAATCGCTTCTTTCTTTGGGCGTCTTCCTTAATAAGAGAGTACTCCTTAAAACTAAAATGAACCTAAAATCAAAAAAGATTTCTACAAAAAAAGTGACTCCTTTAACAGAAGTCACTGACTAATTTTCTAAAAGAAGCGTCTCGGTATTTCGATGAACAAGATTACAAGAAGTCCATTAGAAAGGCTATGTAATAGGATTGCGTCAAACAAACTTCTTCTTCGTTCATATATAAGAAAAAGAACAATAGAGCCAATAAGATAAGCTAAAAACTGTATCCAATTATGAATATACGGCATATGAACAACTGTAAATAAAATTGAAACGATAGACATTCTAACAAAAGCATTCACTTTTTCTCGGAGCAAATTATTCAGAAAACCTCTAAAAAGAAATTCTTCAATCAAAGGTGCAATACAAACGAGCGTTAGTGCGTCTAAAGCAAAAACAAATTTGTCTGCCGTTATTGTTCGAGTTGCCTTAAAGAAAAAATCAACTAGTTTTGTTCGATTTGTCCCATACGCCATTGAACTCCACAAACTATAAATCAAATAATCTGAAAATCTAACAGCAATATACGTTACAAACACAAAAATTAAATCCTTCAGTTGAATTTTTCTTTTTACTTTTGGCTTAAACAATTTTGTGTGTACATGGTACATAAAAATGAACAAAATACCAACGCAAACAATCGTAACTATGAACTTCCACATATTCGCTTGCCGATCTAGATTCAACACATTCTTGCGGAACATAAATTTAATTCCACCTAATATGACAATATTCGCTACAAAAAAGAATAGAACCCAAAGCGGTTTTTTCATTCGAGCACCCATTTACTTCTACCTCACATGATTTTTCCTTATATTACCGTTTTATAGCAGACACTGTCAATATGAAATTCTAAAGAAAAAGCAGACTAGCGTTTCACTAGTCTGCTTCAGTCATTATTTCTGACGGATTGTAAATCCTTTGTCAGCTTTCTTTTTGTTGTTACGGCGGCGAGAATCTTTCCCTTTATATCCGCGTGTATATTCATCTTCTAAGCCACGGCCACGACGGTCTTCTTTACGCTTGAAGCTTCCTTTTCCGTTACGTCCGCGGTTGTCTTTACGGTCGCTACGGTTGTAGTTTCCACGGCTGTTGCCACGTTTGCGGCTTGGCAATGGACGTTCTGGCGTGATTTTAACTGGAATTTCAGTTGGGTCTTTAATCATGCTCTTAAGTAATAGAGCTGCCAATTCTTCTGGTTCGTACTCGTCTAATAAGTAAGATACCGCTTCTTTGAAACGTCTTGGTTCCACAGTTTTCATCATTTCGTCGATAGACTCGATGGCTGTTTTTGTTTGTCCTTCCAAGGCTTCTGTTTGCGTTGGTGGACGAAGGCTTGTCATACGTTTGCGTGTTAATTCTTCAATCACACGTAAGTAATCCATTTCGTTTGGTGTCACGAATGTTACAGACATTCCTTCTTGACCAGCACGACCTGTACGTCCGATACGGTGTACATAGCTTTCTGGGTCTTGTGGGATATCGTAGTTATATACGTGCGTTACGCCTGAGATATCTAGTCCACGCGCTGCCACGTCTGTAGCGACTAAGATGTCTAAATGGTTGTTCTTGAAGTCACGAAGAACGCTCATACGTTTTTGTTGGCTTAAGTCTCCGTGGATTCCTTCTGCACGATAGCCACGCATTTCAAGTCCGCGTGCTAATTCGTCTACACGGCGTTTTGTACGTCCGAATACGATCGTTAATTCAGGCGTTTGAACGTCTAATAAACGTGTCATAATGTCGAATTTCTCGTAGTCTTTACATTTTACGAAATATTGATCGATTAAAGTTGCTGTCATCTCATTTGATTTGATACGAACATGTTCTGGATCTTTCATAAATTGAACACCGATACGTTTAATATCATCTGGCATTGTCGCAGAGAATAAAAGCGTTTGGCGGTTTTCTGGAACTTGTTTGATAATCGATTCGATATCTTCCAAGAATCCCATGTTTAACATTTCATCCGCTTCGTCTAAGACAAGTGTTTCCACTGTCGCAAGCTTTAATGTACGGCGTGAAATGTGGTCTAATAAACGACCTGGAGTTCCCACAACGATTTGTGGATTTTCTTTTAATTGGCGAATTTGACGGTTAATGTCCGCGCCACCGTAAACCGCTTGTACACGAATTTTTTTGTCGCGTCCGAGACGGAACAATTCTTCTTGTGTTTGAATCGCAAGTTCACGAGTTGGTGCGATAACAAGTCCTTGTACGCCTTTTTTACTTGGGTCGATTTTTTGAAGCATTGGCAAGCCAAATGCCGCTGTTTTACCAGTCCCTGTTTGCGCTTGTCCAATTACATCTAAACCTGCTAGCGCTTTTGGAATGGTTTGTGCTTGAATGGGAGTTGCTTCCTCAAACCCCATTTTTTCGATAGATTCTAGTAAGGCAGAATCCAATCCTAATTCATTAAATTTCATATTTTCCTCCTTGGATACTTCGGTGAGAAGCACACGAGGGATTTCCCTTCATAACAAAAGCCTGGAGCTTTTCGTAAGAGCACCAGACTTCTACAATCGTTTAAATTTCAAACTATCTATTATAAATGTGTGTACATTTCTCAACTCAGCGAATAGTATAGCACGCATCCTGCGAGAATGCAAAGAATACAGACCGCCGACTCCTGATTTTTATTCTTTAAAAATCCTTTTATAACAAGTTTTTGACTAAGTGCTGATTCCTTCAAATCCTTGCGGATTTTTTATAATGGCTGTAATGGGGCACCGGCTTGAGCCACGGTCTCAAGCTCTTTCAAAATTCAAATGTACTCTAGAAAATAAATTTTCAAGAGTACGTAATTCACTTTGAATGCTATCCCCCATTACTACCATTATAAAATCCGCTAGATTCTTCGGAATCAGCGTCAATTAACTTGGAATAGCAGTTTCAAAATAAAAAGCGGGAGGAGACGGGAGTGTTTGCTTCTCGTGGTGCGGTTGAGAAATGGAGATACTTTATAATGGGTAGTTCTCCATGAGGGGACGAAAAAAGCGAGGGACGCTTTGCCGTCTCTCGCTTTACTTTATAATTGTTATTCTGCTTTTAGGGCATCGACAACTGCTAGTAAGCCTGTGCCGTTGCTTGATTTGATAAGGACTTGGTCGCCTTCTTTGAGTTCAGCCTTCAAGTCAGCAATCAACGCTTCTTTGTCCATGTAATGGTGAAGAGCTGCTGAATCGAACTGTCCTTTCAACGCATCATAGAGTGCTTCCATTTCTTCGCCGTACAAGTACACAAGTGCGACTTCGCTTGGAGAAATGACTTCTGAGATGCTGGCGTGCAATTCTTTCGAATGTTCTCCTAGTTCGCGGATATCCCCAAGAACAAGGACGCGACGGCCTGCTGCTTCGACTGAAACAAATGATTTAATGACCGATTTCATCGCGATTGGGCTGGCGTTGTATGCATCATTCAAGATGGCTACTCCGTTTTGGCCTTTCACCCATTGCGTACGGTTCTTCGTCAATTCGAAGTTCGCTAAGGCAGAAACGATATCTGAAAGAGGCACATCCAATGTGCGTGCAATTTCAATCGCAAGTAGTGCATTTGAAACATTGTACGCACCAAGCACTGGTAATGTTACCGCCACTTTTTCTGTTGGTGTCACTAATTCAAACGCTGTGTGGTCTGAATAAAGTTCGATGTTCTTAGCTGAGAGTTCCTTGCTTCCTTCACCAACTGTAATGATTTTGAAGTTTGCAGGTTTTTCAGCTTGTGCAATCCCTGCTGTAATTAACTCTTCATGTGCTGGATAAATAAAGGTTCCATTTTCTTGTAGTCCAGAAAGGATTTCAAGTTTAGCTTTGGCAATGCCTTCCTTGCTTCCCAGTTGTTCCATATGCGATTCACCGATGAGCGTAATCGCAACGACTTCTGGGCGTGCTAATTTTGATAAAAACTCGATTTCGTGGAAATCACTCATTCCCATTTCTAAGACAAGCGCTTCAGTTGATTCGGGCATATCTAAAATCGTTTGTGGTAAGCCGATATCGTTATTGAAGTTCCCTTGTGTTTTATAGACACGGTAGCGTGCGCCTAGAGCAGCTGCTGTCATATCTTTTGTCGTTGTTTTTCCAGAACTACCTGTGATTCCAACGATGCGTGGTGATACTTTTTCTAAATACCATTTCGCTAATTTTTGAAAAGCTTGAAGTGGGTCGTCCACCCAAATGGCACAGATTCCATCTGGTGGCGTTACATCTTGTTTGCCCCATAACACGGCTGTTGCGCCTGCTTGAATCGCTTGTTCAATATAATCATGTCCATCTGTTTGCCCTTGAAGTGGCACGAAAAGGCTGTTTGGACCTAATTTTCGTGTATCGAAGGCTACAGATTCGATAACTTCAAATCGATGTGCTGATTGATAATCAATCGCTTCGACGGCTTTTGTAATTTCAGCAACTGTTCCAATACTCATCTTTCTACCCCTTATCTCGCGTGACGATCGTTATAGCGTTTCAACGCTAATTGAATGAGTTCTTCGACTAAATCTTTATAGGAAATGCCCATTGCTTCCCAAAGTTTTGGATACATACTAAATTGTGTGAACCCTGGCATTGTATTCACTTCGTTAATAAACACTTCGTTTGTTTCTGTTAAGAAGAAATCACAACGTGTTAAACCACTACCGTCAATGGCACGGAATGCTGTTACGGCATACTCACGAATTTTAGCAGAGACTTCTTCAGGAATCGCTGCTGGAATTTGAAGTGTTGTTGTGTTGTTAATGTATTTCTCATTGTAATCGTAGAAGCCTGCTTGTTTCACGACTTCCCCAACCACAGATGTGTTCACTTCGTCATTTCCAAGAACCGCTACTTCGACTTCGCGTGCGTCGATTCCTTGTTCTACGACGATACGGCGGTCATATTTCAACGCTTCTTCGATGGCTGCTGTTAATTCTTCGCGGTTTGTCGCTTTAGAAATCCCAACACTTGAACCCATATTCGCTGGTTTCACGAAGACTGGATATCGTAATGTTCCTTCCACACGTGTGAAGATAGCTTCTGGTGATTTTTCGAAATCAGCTTTCACAAAAGGTACGAATGGCACTTGTGGAATGCCTGCTTGCTGGAATAAATGCTTGCTGGCAATTTTGTCCATTCCGTTTGCGCTGGCTAATACGCCACACCCAACATATGGTAAGTCTAAGATTTCGAATAATCCTTGAATCGTTCCATCTTCTCCGTTTGGTCCGTGTAAAATTGGGAATACCACTGTATCTGGTCCAGCGATATCGCATGGTTGGATGCGAACGCCTGTTGATGTTTCGCCTTCAGTTGTTGCAAAATGCGCTACAGACCCTTCTGTTAAACGAAGTGCTTGATCAAAAGCTACAGGCGCTTTTAACGCTTCTCCTTTTAACCATGTTCCTTCTTTTGTAATGTACACTGGTTGCACATCGTAATACTCGAAATAAATTTCTTTAATAATTGAACTGGCTGTTAAGATTGAAATATCGTGTTCTGCACTCTTTCCGCCGTAAATCACTACAATTTTCATATGAATCCTCCAAACTATTCGCGTGCTGCGAACCGCCTCATTTAGGCTCTTCGAACGTTATTTTGAAAATAACCTTGCACTTTTCAGTATAACAAAACGGCCCAACGGTTACAAGTTACGGCCAACGTGCAAAAAAGCACCTCTCACATCCATAGTGAAAAGTGCTTTAGATGGCGTCATTCATTGGAAGTTTTGCTGAAATCTTCCAATTTTGATACGTTTCGCTATAAGAGAGTTGTCCGATGCGGACATTTTGTGTCACTTCTTTATCGGCATAATGATAACGGTCTTCTGTTAAGAAGATTGGCACTTCGTAGCTGTCTTCTTTCTTTGTGACTTTATCAAAAGCCAGACTGATTCCTTCACGATACAATGGCATCATTTCTTTGAGCGCTTCGATAGAAATCGCTGAAGCCACTTTGTCTGCCCCAAAGAATAAGAACTTCGGTGTCTCGTTCAAGATATCTGTCATCTCGATTTGTACTTGCGCCGATAAGATTGGTAAGAACTGCTCAATTTTACGGTAGTACACTTTCGAGTAGCCATTTTCAAGTGACAAGTAAATAAAGTTGTTTTGTAATTTATAGAAGAACGGCGAATGCAAGTGCGTCTTCGCGTGCGAAATATACAGCAAGTCTGCAATTTCTTGCGGCGTTAATTGATGTACGAAATCAATCGAATCAAAGTCCACCCAGTTCGATGGCGCCTCTTTGCCTTCTTCCACCCCTTGGAGATACGCTAACACATTTTTACGCCCCTTCACCCACATGAAGCCAGTATATGGATCGTGAGTAGCTAGGCTTGACTTCCCGTTTAAGAGAAGTAGGTTTTGCGGAATCTCAGACTGTGGTAAGGCAGACAAATGGAACGCTATCGACTTCGTTAGTACATGGTTCGATACGCTATCGTAATGGATATATAATTGTTTAGCCACAGTCTCACCTCCATAGAGTTTATCATGTTCCATTATAAAGGATTTCTTTCTACTAAAACATGTATATTAGATTACATTTTTCTTTGTGAACCGCTTTCTTCTGTAACAATTTAGCAACATTCTAATCTAGTTCTCAGAAAACAAAAAAGACTGAGGAGCCCCCAGTCTAATTTCTACATTTTTTCTAATCGTTTAATACGATTGGCCGTTGATGGGTGTGTTGAGAAGAGCGAGTCTCCTTCTTCCCCAAACGGATTTGAGATATATAACGCCGCACTCTTCTTGTCGGCTTCCGTCATTGGCGGAGCTTCTGAAATCTTCGTCAGTGCAGAAATAAGTCCATATGGATTTCGTGTGAATTCCACTGCTGACGCATCTGCTAAGTACTCACGATTTCGTGACAAGGCCAACTGCAGGATGGTCGACATAAATGGTCCAAGAATCATCGCGATTAAACCGATGACCATGAAGATGGCATTTGCGCCGCCACCGTTATCATCATCATCTCGGTCTCTACTACCGCCACCCCAGAACATCATGCGACTTCCGAATTGGACGAGCATGGCAATAACGGCACCAAGCGCAATCGCAATCGTTTGAAGGCGAACGTCATAGTTACGAATATGTCCAAACTCGTGGGCAATAACTCCTTCGAGTTCTTCACGATTCAAACGTTCTAATAATCCTGTTGTGACCGCCACGGCTGCTTTTTCTGGAGAACTTCCTGTCGCAAACGCGTTTGGAGATTCGTCCTCGATAATGAAGATACGTGGCATTGGCACTTTTGCGATCATGGCCATATCGCTCACGATATTCCAAATCATCGGTGCTTGATTTTTATCTGTAATTTCTCTGGCATGGTTTAATTGCATCACTACATTAGTCGCATTCGCAATCATCATCATTGAATACAACCCACCGGCAACAAGGGCGATAATGACCCCAGCGACGACACTGCGTAAAGCATAATATCCAATTCCGATTCCCACTGCAACGAAGAGCGCCATGTACAACACAATCACGACAAGCGTTTTGCGTTTGTTGGAAGCAATTTGTTGGTATAACATCCTAGCACTCCCTCCCTACTAATGAACTGTCAATTAAAATTTCACTTCAGGAACTTTACGAGCTTCAACTGGAGTTTCTAACATTTCTTCTTTAGTGAATCCACCAAAACCAGCAATAATGTTTGTTGGAATTGATTGAATAGAGATGTTATATCTCGCAACACTTGAATTGTATAATTGACGAGCGTAAGAGATTTTGTTCTCTGTGTTTGTCAATTCTTCTTGTAAGTTTAAGAAGCTGTCATTCGCTTTTAAATCAGGATAGCTTTCAGCTAAAGCGAAAATAGTTTTTAAAGCACCTGATAATTGGTTAGATGCTTCCATTTTTTCTTGTGGTGAAACATCGCTACCCATGTTTGCAATTTGGTTTCTCATCGCAATTACTTGAGTTAATGTTTCTTGTTCGTGTTTTGCGTAACCTTTTACTGTTTCAACAAGGTTTGGAACTAAGTCGTTACGACGTTGTAATTGAACATCGATTTGTGCCCAAGCTTCTTGAACCCAGTTTTTTTGTTGTACAAGTCCGTTGTAAGCAAACATTGCCCATAGAACAATTACTGCTAAGACTCCTAATACAATCCATACTACTGTCATTTTTTGACACTCTCCTTTAGATTTAATACCCTCATTGTACCATATTTTCCTATTTGTGTGTAAAATAGTAGGTAAAGATAGAGTAGCAAAACGTAAATTTTTCTGCATCCATCCTAAGACGGATTTTGCAGTAGAAAGGAGCCCCATGATTCAGCAACAGTTATTCTCACCTATTCCACAAACGAAGGAGCATTTCTCTCGTTTTCCACTACCTCAGAGCTATGTGGATTTTCTTTTGGAAAATGGCGCCGGATTCTTCACGAACACTAAGATTTCAACGGTAGAACCCACGCGCTTTGGCCTTGACTACGCCCTCTGTAATGGACTGAGCGGCTACTCAGAAGGCCCGTATTTCCTAAGCATTCTGGATGCTGCATGGTCTCCAGAAGTGACAGGATTGCCCGAGTACTTTGTAGTCTTTTTCCAAGACGGACCTGTCTACTACGCCTTCGATTATCAAAATGGCGTTGAACAGGAACCCAGCATCCGCCTGATTGACGTTGAAATGGATCAGTGGCTCGAAGTGGCAAACTCTTTCGACGATTTCCTCTCTCAGCTGGAAGTAACAACCGAAGACATAACGTATGATATGAAAGATTGGATTTCCATCCATACCTTACTGCAACAAATCGGGCAGGAAAATTCCGATACCTTGGAGGGACTCCTTGAAATCTTGCAAGACACCCATCCACAACTCTTCTTGCAGCAAACTGCCTATGCCTTAGAGCATACAGAGTCCGAAGCCATTCGTTCGCTGTATAAAGAACGCTTCGCCTTTATCGAAGATTTCCTCAGCGCAGAATTCTCTCACTATCCAGAATACGCGCACTGCAAAGTCCTATTATCATAACCACAAAAATAAGACCAACAT